>NZ_JAHOCB010000020.1:0-68256 GCF_019125875.1 Erysipelatoclostridium sp. MSK.23.31
AAATATAAGAAAACTGGAGCAGGATATATTTCCCCTCCAGTTTTAGTATAGAGCCTAGGTATCCTTAATTGGATGCCTTTTTAATTTGATTAATAAATGTTAAAATAGAAATTTATTAAAGTTAACTTATTAATAAGAAAAGTAAGAGAAGAACAATTTAAATACTATATAAGCTGATAGGATACTAATTATTACTAGTTTGTAGTTTTATTGGATACTCGACTCGTCTGTTTCATCATCAATTTGTTAGATTAGCAATTACAACTTTATTATATGTAAAAGAAATAGAGAATATTTTCAACAGTTACAAAAGGAAATGGAAGAAAAATATACGAATTTAAGGGTAAAATAAATTGATTAGGGAATGCTGATATCAATATAAAATCATATATATTTACTCAGCCTTTCAAAATAGGGAAATCAGATAATTTGTTTAAGTAATATAAGTTTTAATGTTAGTTGTTAGATGGATAAATTATTATCTCCATAAAAATGATGAATGTTCTAAAAATATCCACGATTAAAACTAGTACCTTTTTGTACTACAGTTGTGTTAGAAATACAAATGGGAAAACAATTTATAGTGTGGTATAATTTATAATGTGAAAAACTATTAAAGGAGATTAATAGCCAAGATGAGTAAAAAGAGTGATGTATTGGAATCCTGGATTATGGTAGAGCATTTATCTGAAGGAGATATAAACCTAAATGATAAATCGATTATAACCTTGAGTAATCTTGGAGATGAAAACTATTATGATTTGTTTATAAGAGAAATACAGAAGAAAAAAATGAAGAAATATCAGCAAGGCGGTATAGTTGTATTTTTTGATATATTTTCATTTAAAGAAATCATCGATTTTTTAAGGAAAGAATATAATTTATTGGAAACAGAAGAGGATATAAAGGTTGGAAATAAATTTTCGTTTGCCTTATATTTTGATAAGGAACTCAAAATTCATTCAGAAATGACTTTTTTAACAGAAAGTTTTTATATCAGAAAATATAGAAAAATACCACGAGAATCAGAATTTTCATCGTTTGAACAAGAATATAGAAAGATATTTGATGAGATATTTGAATGTCCTGATGAAGTGGATTATGTGGATCATTTCAACAATGCAATAAAATTTATTATTAAAAATAATGGTATCGATATCATTAATTGTAGGATGAAAGCAATAGAAAATTTAGAAACTGATGCTACTAACCTTCATTCATTCTTTGTGGGAGATTTAGAAAAGGCAAAGACCATAGAGTCTAGTATTCTTGATGACTATATTTTGAAAAGAAGAAAAGAACGTGTCAATTTAGACAGTAGAGTCAAATCAAGTGAATTTGATTCTGAAGTATTTAGTAAAATACTACAGCCTGAAAATTATCCGACTGCTAGATTCCCAAGTAACCCAGAATATTCCCTAACATTTATGCAACAGGTGGCTGTCAATTTAGCTATTGGATATGATAATGAACGGATTCGAAGTGTAAATGGACCTCCTGGAACTGGTAAAACTACTTTATTGAAGGACATCTTTGCTGAATTTGTTGTAGAGCAATCATATGATATAGCTAGATTATCTACGAAGTATGTAAAAGGTTCAGAAGAGACTAAGTATTGGAATAATGCATCTATCGGTATTATGCCAAAGAAAATAGCTGAAAAAGGAATTGTGGTTGCAAGCTCAAATAATGGAGCAGTACAAAATATTGTTAATGAATTACCACTTTTAACAGGAATAGACAAAGAGTTTTCAAGAGCACTTATCGAAGTTGACTATTTTAAAATTATTGCAAATTCAAATGTTTCATCAAAATGGGTTGAAGATGAAAACGGTACTAAGCATGAGGAATTAGTAAGTGAAGAAAATAAAGAAAATAATAAATTCTGGGGACTATTTTCACTTGAAGGTGGAAGAAAAGAGAACATGGATTACATTGTAAAAGTATTAAAACATGTTGTATCTTATTTGGAAAAAGAGTATGAACCGGATGAAGAGATTTATCAAAAGTTTATGAATCAATATAAGGATGTATGTCTGTATAGAGAAGAACGACAAAAGATATCAGAAACAATAAACAAACTAAATAAGTTACTGGTTGAAATTGGTACACAACACGACTTATATGTTAGAGAATCAGCTAATAGAAAGAAGGAAATTGAAAAAGAAAAAGCTAGTACATTAAAAATCACGATAGATATTCAAGATAAAATAGAAACTTTAAAAGATTCATTGCAAGAACTTTCCAATCTGCAGTTTAAGCAATATGAAGAGCGGGAGTGTATTAATCAGTGTATTGATGCCTTAAAATTGCAAAAACCGGGTATTTTTTCTTCGCTAAAGCGTAAAAGAGAATATAAAGAGAAATGTAAGTTATACTCTAATCAACTTCAAAAAATAATTTTGGGTGAACATTCGTATAAAGCACAAATAATGGAACATGAAAATAAAATCAAGTCTTTACTAGATACAAAAAGTAAGAAAGAAACAGAACTTAAATGCAAGATAGAATTGTTTGATAAATTGACTCAAAAAGCAAAAGACGATATAACATATATGGAAAAACAAGCAGAAGAACTCAAAAAGAGTATTGATGAGAAGAATATTAATAAACTCGATTTTACGATTGATTATGAAACTTTGCAATTAAGCAATCCTTGGTTTGACACTGAATATCGAAACCTTCAGTCAGAGTTATTTATATCTGCTTTGAAGGTAAGAAAACAATTTTTATATGATAATGTTAAAAATATAAAAGCAGCATATATAATATGGAATAAGCAAAGAGATTATTTATGTCATAAAATGGTGATTTCAGAGGCTTGGAATTGGATCAATATGGTTATTCCAGTTATTAGTTCTACATTTGCTAGTTTTTCAAGAATGTGTTTTCATATGGGCGAAAAAACAATAGGTCACTTGTTTATTGATGAAGCCGGGCAAGCCCTTCCACAAGCAGGTGTGGGTGCAATTTTTAGAAGTAGAAATGTTATGGTGGTAGGAGATCCTTCTCAAATAGAACCAGTACTCACTTTGGATTCTAGTTTGCTTGATATGTTGGGAGAGTATTATGGGGTATCTAAGTTTTTTTTATCAAGTAATGCTTCTGTTCAAACATTAGTAGATGAAATTAGTAAGTATGGATTTTATAAAGATAATACTAGAGAAGAATGGATAGGAATACCATTATGGGTACATAGACGATGTAAATATCCTATGTTTGATATTGCAAACAAAATTTCTTATGGCGGAAATATGGTCCAAGCAGAAAAGAAAAATGGAAAATCTGAATGGTTTGATATTTGTGGTAGTGCAGTTGATAAATATGTTGAAGAACAAGGAAAATTTTTAAGAGAGAAGATTCAAAAAATGATTTTTCAAAATGCAGATATTATTGATAAAGAAAAAAAAGACATAATTTATGTTATTACACCATTTAAAAATGTTGCATATCATTTATCACAGGAACTTAGAAAGATAGGATTTACACGTTATGATGAAAAAGGAAAACCTACAAATGTGGGTACTGTACATACTTTCCAAGGAAAAGAGGCACCTATCGTCTTTTTAGTATTAGGAGCAGATGAAACAAGTAAAGGTGCAGCTAATTGGGCAATGGGGACTGAAAATCCAAATATTATGAATGTTGCTGCAACACGTGCAAAAGAGGAATTCTATATTATTGGTAATAAGAAATTATATTTAGGATTAAAAAGTGATGTTATTAATGATACAAATGAGGTCATTAATAAGTTTAATAAATAGTACAATAGGGCTTCTAGAGTTTAGCCAATAAGATTTAACTAGAATGCATTATATGGTAATTGTAGGCTTAGGAGATTAAAGGCAAAAGAACAAAGGATAGAAATGTATCATTACTATAATTTAATTGATTTATCTAAATTATGAGAGGGAAAAATATGTTTTAAATATATCTAATAATATTACTTTGATAAATTCCAATTTGTGGAGATAATATTTATTACTATTGACCTTAAAATAACCTTATTTTATTAAAAACAATATGAATACAGAGAAAATGGTGTAATACATGAAATAAGTAATAAATACTAATTTAAGTAGATTAGTAAAATAATATCAATTCATGGAATTCAAATAAAGAATAGTAGTAAATGGCTTATTGGTGTTCTAGAAATAGAGCACTTTTTTATAGTTCAAAGTAGTTAACTTAATAAAAAGGATAACTTACTCATTGCATTGCAATAATAGTTCATATTATGTGAAAAAAATCACGTTTTCAAAAGCTTTTTACTCAAAGTTGATTTTTATTTTAAAAGTTTTACATTTTCAAACATTCACATTAAAAAGACTTGATTTTATAGTTTGATTTTTGTTAAAAAAGTAGTAGTTTAAGCTACTTACTTTAATTTGGAAATATCGAGTAAAAGAAAATTTGGAATTGCTTTAGCTTTTGCATAACTATACTTTTCAGCCAACAATTTCATGGGCTTGACATTATCCGTATCATTTGTCCCAATAACTGCATTTGACGATAATTTTGCAACATCATTTAATTCTTTATTATCTAAAATATCATGAGGTAAATAAGGACTTAAGAAGAAATTTTCAGAGTATGCGATAATTAGGAAGTTTATGATTTCTAGCTTTTCTTCTTCATTCATTTTTCTGAATTCCTTATAAAATTTTCTATATCTACTTGCATCTTTATTGTGAACAAACATTATGATTGCAGTAGATGATTCTAATGGAAAAACGCATATATGCAAGTCCTTAGTATGATAATTAGGTTCAAAATTGTAAATATTATTAATGATTTCATTATCAAAACTATTAATTAAAGCAATTTTGTCTTGAAAAGCGATTGGCACAGTATAGTCAAGTTTTTTATAATATATTAAAAAATAATCACTCCAATCTTTTTCCAAATTTCTCTTTGCTTTTTTATACCCATCATAATATTCCTCATAATCTAAATATTCAGCTTCCATTAATTGCATTATATAATCAACATTTAGACCAGTTTTTTTAAACATTTCCATTTCAACAAATTTTTTATTAATTGCTAAAAGATAACTTTTTAGTGCGATTTGAGATAGCATCTTTTGACTCGGACTTTGAGAAGTATCATAATTTTCAGGATTTTCATAGTCTGCAAAAATAGTATTATCACAATTTTTACAAATAATTTGAAAAGTGCCTGTTTTTTGTAAACCACTTTGCTTATCTTGAAAAGGTATTTCTATGAAATTATTTAGATTAACTAAATTTCCATTTTTAGCAATATTTCTTAATGTAAATGCAGGAACGGAATGGGAGTTGCAAAAGCTACTTACTTCTTTTTTGCAATGAAAACATTTATTTCTTTTAGCAGCACTCCTGCTTTCTTTCATAAATTTACTAATCTTTTTGCGATTTTCAACTGTTACCTTTTTTTCATCTATCGAAGAAAACTCAAACAAACTTCTCATTTCATCTTCTATATCATTCATTTTAGTACCTCCATTAAATAAATACCATTTCAAATAAATTATAAACTCATTACTTTTTAGTTTGTAAGTGGTTACATCTAATAATTTATATTACCTGTATCTCCAATTCTCAAGCCACTGAACCATTGTTTTCCAAGTTTATAGACAATAACTGTATTAACATTTTTTGCATAGTCTGGGAACATTTCATCTATATTTTGATTTACTACATCTTCTTTAAACTCATTAATATGTGTTTTAGTATAGCCTATAAAGTCAACGTGCTCTTGTTTAGATTTAAATACGGGAATAACCGCTAGAGCTTTATCGTAACTTAGGTCCTTATCTTGATAACATTGTTTATCAAAAAAAAGATTAAAAGCAAGATATTCAATACTGTCTTGTATATAGGCATAATATTTAATAGAATCACCAATGTCATTAAGAGATATACCAAATTCATTATCCCAATATGTATTAGGCTCTATTTGATAATAAGATTGTCTTGTGGATTGAACACCATAAAGAGAAATATCTAAAACTCTACCATTTAAAAAAATATCCCACTTCGCTCTTCTGCCTATTTCTCCCTCGCCAATATTCCAATTAAACACATTAGCAAATAAATATGGAAAATCCATCACCCATATTTGTGTTTCTGATTTATCTTTTCCTATATTTACTTCCAAGTTATAATTATGATCTTGTTTAATTACAATATCTCCATATTCGCTGTTATGAAAAGTCTCATATTCATCAGTTGAATACCAATGATTTTTGTTTTTTAAACGTTTAGTTACTTTATCACTATCTGTGCCTACCAATCCGAATCGTTTTTTCCACAAAAACTCAGTTGCTTGTTTTGTTGCACATTCTGCTGAACTTGTATTTCTATCCTCAACTCTACTATAAATAACTTCTGCATGGACTATGGTTTTATCCTTTCCGGGAGTGTTTTTTACATAGTCTTTCAGTAAATAATAGGGTGTAACATTACTATTATGAATAATTAAAACATCAATTTCTTTTCCGTAGATTTGTATGTTTTTTACTTCTATATCAGGAATTTCTTCACCAGACCAGATTTGAGAGTTAAGAAAACCAATGATATTTTCTTGGTTTTTACGATTAATATCATCTATAACACCAGTAATCTTGAATGTCTTATCTTCAATACCAAAAATTATATATCCATCCTGCATATCAACAGTTGTGTTGTTCGCCATGCAAATAATATCTTTAAGTAAATCTGAATTATTATTATGCCAATTTTGTTTAAAATCCCAATAACTGCCTTCTGAATGTTTTTTGATAAATGATTCCACTATATATTGTAATTCCATCTCTTTCTCCTAGCCTATTTTATATGTATTATTGCAATTTGTATAAATTTATTATAGCAGTTTTGACATTGAAGCAGAAGAATTAATATATTATTTTATATTCTTTGCTTTTTTTAATCTTGTTACATGTAAGGAAATCATATAATTTAATATTCGCTGTTGATTATATAAATATGTGGGATAATATATCTATTGATTTATATAATTATTACTTATATAGAAACCAGAAATTGCTATGCAAGAAGATTGAATTTCTAAAATTTTTAGATCTTATTCATGGAGTAACGATGCACTTGTTGTATTAATCCTATTTTGTAGTTTTGTTTTTACACATAAAAATCACATAATATTCTGATACTAATTTGATATCGCTAACTTGTATAATCAGTAGAGTTAGTATAAAGTAAAGTTGAAAAAAGATATGTATATTATACGAATCAAACAAATGTGTTTAGTATAATTAATCTAATGAAGAGTTTGAGTAGTACGAAAGCGTATCATTTATTTTATATGGCAGGTAGTCTATATGATTGCCTGTTATAAATTATTTATTTTGTAATGTTTTATTTATATCTATACCGTTAGTTGGATTTTGTAAATCATCTCAACAAACAAAACAAATAGTTCCTATAATTATTACTAATGTTAGCCCAATAACCATGTTTAACCATGGATGACGCTTAGAAAAAGCATCTTTAACGTTTACCACTTTTTTATCCTTGTATTTTCCAGCCACCCAACATACAAATATGCTTATCAATGAACCCGCAAAAAACATATTAGTATATAATAATAAATGTGTCTTTTTATACTCATTATTGTTTAAACAAAAAATCAAGATTATAAGTAGGTGTCATAAATTGTATAATGAGATTTACAAATTAAAATTTATGAGATAATATTCATTATTATTGACCTTAAAATGACCTTGTTTTATTGAAAACAACAAAAATATTATGAAAATTGTGTAATAGATAAAATAAGTGATAAATATTAATCTAAGTAGATTAGTAAAAAGATATGAATTCATGGAGTTTGAATAGTAAATAGAATGTAAAAAGCCTTTAGATGATATGATGCCCCAGTAAACATTGTAAATAATTAAACACTGACTATAGGAGGTTTTTACTTACTATAGGTAGAAAATTACAATATTCAAAAGAAATAAAAATATGTACTGTAAAACGTTATTTGTCAGATTTTTATTTGAATAACATAGATGATTCCAAAAGCTATTTTGAAAATTGAAAAAATGAAGATATTTACTTGACAGGATGGTTGCGAAGATATTTTTCAAAAGTCAGAAGTAAATTTGAAATTGGTGAATTAGATAATAGTTTAAGAAGAAAAGAATTTTTTATAAAAGAAAATTTTCAAGAATAAATAGATGTAAATTATAAAAGTCAAGTTCTTTGGTTACAAAGAATATTGACTTTTTTAATACACTATATTATTTTGTGCTTACTATTTATAAAAAAGTATTTCATATTTATAAAAATATATTATAATGTAAAAGCATTAAAAATGTAAATATATAGGGGAAGAAGGTTTGATATGATTAAATTTTTTAAAGTAAACATAGAACCTAAAAAAAGGTTGAGAATGATAGAAGTAATATTTTCAATAGGATTATGTATTGCTTCAATTATATCAATTGGATATGGCTTGTTTGATATTAATGCTAATATTGAAGATATACAGTTTAAACAAAGTATCCAGATGACAAGAGATACTGACTTAGAAGACTACAGTGAAGATAACACGATTTGTGATGTTACCTATATAAATGGTGACAAGCAGCTAATTGTATCTTATTCATATGAAGACTATGTTAAATTAGATGATAAGACAATTACAGCATATGAATACGAAACAAAAAATGGGACAAAATTATATTTTGATCACCAAAATATAAACGATCAAGAAGTACAGTATGCCTACAAACAAGTAAGAGCTAATGAATTAGCCTCATTATTTAACTTTGGGATTGCTTCTTTAATCTTGATGTTATCCATTTTAATTATGATGTTATTTGCAAAACAATTTACAACCTATGAAAAATCATGGTTTATTTCGATCATGGTTCTAGCAACGATTTTTTCCGTAGTTTTCCCAGAAGAAAGTGCTAATGGGGTAAATGGAATTATCATTATGTTACTTTATTTATTGGATACATTCTTAAATATTCTTTGTGAATTATTGATTTCTAAACAATCACGATATAATTTTCTTGTGTCGATATTAGTTGAAATTGTTGAAATTGCTATATGTGTAGTATTAATGTATCGATTTGCTACAATGGCAACAACATTATTTTTCTGGCTGCCAATTGATATTATTAGTTACATAAATTGGTCAAAACATAAAGATGATGAAGAAAATGAATTAACAGTAGTAAGAAAACTAAGAGGATACCAGGAAGTTTTAGTTATCATCGGAATCATTGTTTGGACGTTTGTAATTGGATATCTTATTAGTGGTTTAAATATTGCCACGGATTTCTACAACAATGAATTATTAGAAACATTCATTATCTATATTGATGCTTGTGCCTCAGCAGTAGGGATTGCAAATGGTTTATTTATTTTCTTTAGGTTGCAAGAGCAGTGGATTGCATGGTATATTTGTGCATTTCTTGAAGCCGTTATAAATATTATTTCGGGACAATATGTTTTATTAGTTCTAAAACTAGGCTATTTTACTAATACAACATATGGTTATATCAAGTGGAGCAGATATATTAAGGAACATACAACAGAGAAACAATCACAAATATCATAATGTGTCTTGAGGAATGATGTTAAAATTGATAGAATAAAGTATATATTAATATGAGCAAGATTAGGAGTGAAAATATGGCTATATTAGCAGGTGATTTTAAAACAGGATTAACTTTGATTGTTGATGGTGATCCTTGTCAAGTTATGGATTTTCAACATGTAAAACCAGGTAAAGGAGCAGCCATCTTAAAAACAAAGATGAGAAACTTAAAAACTGGAGCGATTCAAGAAAGAAACTTTAATGCTTCGACTAAGTTTGAAGCAGCAAATATTTCAAGAAAAGATGCGCAATATTCATATGAAGCAGATGCTACTTTTTATTTTATGGATCTAGAAACATATGAAACATATGAATTGGCAGAGGATCAAGTAGGGGACAATAAATATTATATTATTGAAGGTTCAACTGTTTCATTAATGTTCTTTGACGGGTTATTGTTATCAGTATCTGTTCCTGAAAAAGTAGAATTAACGGTGGTTGAAACGGATCCAGCCATCAAGGGTGCACCATCTAACCAGACAAAAGATGCCGTTACTGATACAGGGTTAACATTACGGGTTCCTCAGTTCATTGATACTGGAGAAAAAATCGTTGTGTTTACAACTGATGGAAAGTATGCTGGAAGAGCTTAATAAGCTCTTTTTTAAAATTATGAATAAAATTGTATTGATTACTGGGGGAGCTAAAGGAATTGGCAAAGCAATTGCTTTAGAATTGGCAAAACAAGGATATGATATTGTAATTAATTATTTAACATCTAAAAAAGAAGCTGAGGCATTAAAAAATATGATTATTGATGATTATGGAGTACGTTGTTTGGCTATTGCAGGAGATGTTTCTAAGGAAGATAAAGTAGATGAAATGGTATCTTTGATTGAGTCAAAACTTGGTGGTGTTGATATTTTGATCAATAATGCAGCCGTAGATTTATCAAATTTATTTCATTTAAAAAATGCTGAAGAATTTAGAAAAACATTAGATGTAAATGTAGTAGGAGCATTTAATTGCAGTAAACGTGTTTATCGCCATATGATCGATCAAGAATATGGGAAAATCATTAATATTGCTTCGACCAATGGCATTAATACCTATTATCCGATGTGTATTGATTATGATGCATCTAAAGCTGCATTGATTTCTATGACACATAATCTTGCCTTTGAATTTGCACCTTTTGTTAATGTAAACTGCATTGCTCCAGGTTTCATTGGTACGGAAAATGAACTGAATGGTTATGATGAGCAATTTTTAAAAGAAGAAGTTGAAAAAATCATGGTCAATCGCTATGGTGATCCTCAAGAAGTAGCTTATTTAGTAAAGTTTTTAGTAAGCAAAGAAGCTGATTTTATTAATAATACCGTAATTCGAATTGATGGTGGACAAAAAGGAAGTTGCTAATTCAACTTCCTTTTCATATTTGATAATGCTAATAAAATAGATAATTTTCCATACTCAAAAGTTAAACCGCCTTGCAGATATAAGGTATATGGTTCAATAACTGGGGCATCAGCACTTAATTCAATCGTACTGCCTTGAGTAAAGCTGCCGGCAGCCATAACTTCATCAAAAGGATACCCTGGCATTGGAGCTGGTAAAACATGGACAAATGAATCAATCGGACTAGTTTGTTGAATGCCTTGAGTAAAGCTTACTAAATTCTCCTTAGATTTAAGTTCTAATGTTTGAATAATGTCAGTCCGTGGTTCATCATAGCGAGGAGATACGTTTGAATATTCTAGTTTTTCCAACATATAAGCTGTAAATATAGCAGTTTTTAATGCGTTTTTTACAGCATTGGGTGCCATAAAAATTCCTTTAAAAAAAGCATTGTTTAAATTGAAATTAGCCCCTAAATCTTTTCCAATTCCTGGAGCTGTTAATCTTTCCGCTACCATATAAACTAAATTTTGATTACCGGCTACATATCCTCCAGTTGGAGCAATCCCGCCACCAAGATTCTTCATTAAAGATCCGACAACAATATCAGCACCAACATGCCCGGGTTCTTTGGTTTCTACCAACTCGCCATAACAATTATCTACCATAATAATTACTTCATCATTTACTTCACGAATCTTTTTAATGATCCGTTCAATCTTTGCTATCGATAATGACTTACGATGCGAATAACCCCTAGATCTTTGAATTTCAACTAATTTAATATTCTTTTCTTTTAAGCGTTCAATAATCATTTGATCATCAAAATCGTCATTAATTAATTCAATTTGTTCATACTTCACTCCGGCAGCTTTTAGCGACTGACTTGAATCTCCGCTTATCCCAATCATTTCCTGAAGCGAATCGTAAGGAGCACCAGACAATGAAATCATTGTATCACCATGTTTCAATAAGGCTGAAAGAGTTATGTATAAGGCATTTGTTCCGCTCATAATTTGAGGCCGTACTAATGCATCCTCACAACCAAGAACCGTTGCAAAAATCTTTTCAATCTTATTTCTTCCCTCATCATAGTTTCCATAACCGTTGATATCACTAAAATCTGAGTAAGAGACTTTGTTTTCAATAAAAGCAGATAAGATTCGATTAGAATTTGTTAGACAAATAGAGTCGATCTTTTCGTAGATATCATGTAAAACTGTATCAGATTCTTTAGCTAAAGTAAGTAGATCCGGATTTATTTGTTCAAGTATCATAAAAAACCTCCTATAAATAATACATTGTTTATTATACACATTTTTTGATTAATTGCATTGGTATAATATCTATTAACTATAATCTATCTATCATTGAGTGCTCATATTAATGAGCAACAAATGATGACTGATGAATTTTTTCTACCCATTAATATTTATAAATTAGATGATGAGTTGAAAATTTAATCAAATTAAACACCATGGACGCTCTTAATTGAGCTCTCTAAAAAATTGCGGGATAAAAATTAAATAGCTTTAAATACTTACGGGGTCAATGCTTTAAATTGACTTTATTAGATTTTGAAATATGGATTATTATTGAAAATTTATAAATTAAGAGAAGTAGCGCTTATATCTTAATTTAAAAAGATTAGTAAATTTGTATGAATTTGACGAGTTCGAATAAGAATATGATAGATATGCGCTTTAAAATATTGATTACAAATTATTAAAACGATATTGAATGGTACTAGCTTGTGATATCAAGTTATTATCAATAATTTGCATAATAATTGTGCTTAGCTTAGCAAAGCAAACCCTTTGTAAAATTTATAGAAGAAGTTGAGGTTAAAAAGTTCAATGAGATATATTTTGAAAATTATTTTTTGATGCAATAAAAGTCAATTTTCGAAAGCCTTCATTTTATATTTGATTATTATTGTTTTGTACATTATGAGTATAAGTTTTCATTATATAGAAAGTAATTATTTATATTATATTGATATGAATAAAAGAGTAGATTTACTTAAAAAAATATCTAGTTTAGATTTTAATTTATTAAAATCTAAAGATATAACTAAGAGAGAGTATGATGATATTTTGGATAAGATGAAAAATCATCACAGTGATAGTTGAGAAGTCATAGATAATAATATAAAATCCATATCTGGTCCGTTTCTACCATTTTTAGTAATGCTATTTGTTCCGTTTATGAATACTTTCAAGAGTAATGCTCAAAAGGTAGGAGCTATTATTATGATGCTAATTATTTCTATAATATTTGGTTTTTAGGTATGATTATCCCACCATTGCCTATTAGATAGTTAAATTATGTGATACTAATATCTATAGAAATAGTTTTATATTTTTTAGAATATTTTGAGTGCTTAATTTTTAATAGTCATTTAGAATAATATTGAAATATAAATATATAGATAAAAGAAATATGATTACAAAAGAGTGACTGTCTAAACTAATAAGACAAGTTGGTAAAAATATTTATTTTTTAAGCAATGAGAACATATGTGGTATATAATAAAAAATGATATATTCTATAACTACAATGATAAGTTGTATTAAATAAAGGTTATTAGAAGTATTTTTTGTAAAAAGAGAATATTGAGTATAGAAAATTTGAT
Organism: Erysipelatoclostridium sp. MSK.23.31; assembly: GCF_019125875.1. Lineage (NCBI taxonomy): Bacteria > Bacillati > Bacillota > Erysipelotrichia > Erysipelotrichales > Coprobacillaceae > Thomasclavelia > Erysipelatoclostridium sp. MSK.23.31. Next base: position 13,586 of record NZ_JAHOCB010000020.1, read on the forward strand.
GGACTTATAGTCCTAAGAGCTGCCATATGTAAATCAGATACATCTGTTTTTTATGAAATAGGATACAAAATTAATGTGCTATTATTATGATGAAGATTTAAAATTTTTTAAGGATGGTGATGAAATTATGAAAGAAGTAATCGTTTCAGCAGGATTAGTATACATATATCTTAATGGATATTTAGAAAATGAAAGGCTGCATATTCAATCCATTGATACTTATAGCTGTTTAGAAAATGGCTTTTATCAACGTGTAATAGAGGCTTCAACAATAGCTAATGAAGTTGATGAAATAGTACATATTTTTGCTGTTGTTGGAGTTAAAGAAAAAGCAAATCAAATATATTCTATGATAGAGAAAAGATTAAAGAATAATTTTAATAATATTATAGCTGGGAAAAATATTAAAAAATCTTCGAAAATGCTAGATAAAACAGGTAATGTTTTTTTTCGCTGTGTTCAAGAGTTTTTTTGTGAACAATTAGATCATTTTCCTAAACAAGTTAATTACGATTTTAACGATTTTACTATCAAAGGAATTTGTTCTAGCCGCTTACCGGATTATGTAGGAGATTCTATTACGAATGAAATTATTTATATATGGCTAGAACGCGAGAAACCAATGTTGTGTGGTAGACAATTGATGATAAGATCTTTCTTTGTGCGTGATTTTATTGGGAGAAAAGTTATAGCCTCACTTCCTAACAAAGAGAATGAATCATGGCGATTCATTTTTGAAGGGGGTCATCAGATTTCAATGAATGAGAAATTTTCTTATTTAAAAGAAACATTACATCCAGATGATTTAGGTGGATTCTGTTCATCAAATATACAAAGTATATTAATGAACCCAATTTATGCATATGGTCAATGGTTTCAACCAAATGATGTTTGCGAAGAATGGCATAAAGTGTTTCTTTATCTATGTGCTATTTCAGATAATGAGTGGAATGAAGTAAGTATCTCCAAAATATATGATAAGTTTTTAGATTTTCTTCGAAAAAATATATGTATTACAATGGAGGCTCCTTCTTTAATTTCTAAAAGTGAATATTACAAAATATTATTGATTCATATTATAAATTTCCGTAGTTTCCTTAAAGGAGAAGATGAGCCAGTACTTTCTAAAGATTTGCTCCAAACAATGAACTCAAGGTATGTATATTTGCCATATCTGTGGGAATTGATTCCCCCAAATACATATAAAAATAGATTTTCAGCTAATAATTTTAAAAAGCAAATAAATGAAGCTATGAAAGAAAATGATTCTTATATAAAAGGAATTCTTTGGGAAAATGCTATAGCATATGTGTTAAACAATATAGAAGGTTTAAAAATCACTGGTAGAAGAATTCGGACATGTAATCAAGAAATAGATATCAGTCTTGTAAATATATCATTAGATGATCAACTTTGGCAATTGGGAGCATATATCTTGGTTGAATGCAAAAATTGGAGTTCGCGTGTAGGCGTACACCAAATTAGAAATATCGCACATATTTCTAATTTGAAAGGAAATAGAACAGCAATTTTATTTGCCTCAAACGGGATAACTAGCGATGCACAAAGAGAAATCTATCGATTGGCAATTGAAGGTTGTTTTATTGTTTGCGTTACTGTTGACGATCTTCTTCAAATGACAAGTGCTAAAGAGTGCAAAATACTTATTTTAGATAAGTGGAATCTTTTACAAGAAAATGTAGAATCAACTACGATATTATAATTATAGTATAAATAATTTCCATTTGTTGTCTATTTTTACTAAACTATAAAAATAGTGGTTAATTTTAGTGAAATCAATATTTAAATAAGATAATAATATAAAAGATATATGTGTTAATTCATACAGTTTCATAAATAATGGATGATTCTAATTAATGTATTATTTGAAGCTGCATATTATTTTTGGAGTTTATTAATATCAATGAAAATTAACATATAATTTTGTTTTCATTAATTTATTGATATTATGTTATACTTAAATAAATAGTTTTTAATTTGGGGTGAAGTTATGATAGTATATCAAGAAACAAAAGAACAATTTCTATTAGATGTATATAATGATAAAATAGATGAAAAAATAGAAAAATTAGTATTTGAAAGATTGAATAGAAGAACAGGCTATAGCGAATACCAAACATGGATGAATTCAATGCAATACATGTATAAAGTATTGGAAAATAAAGCTATACCATCAAATAGTATTGTTGCAATAGAGTACAAAGTACCTAATTCTAATAAAAGAATTGATTTTATTGTCAGTGGTGAAGATGAACAAGGTAGAGAAAGTGCTATAATTATTGAATTAAAACAATGGCAAAGTTTAAATAAGATTGAAAATATGGATGGATTAGTAGAAACGAAATTAAATGGTCATTTAACACCAGTAGCTCATCCATCATATCAGGCATGGTCATATGTTAGTTTAATTGAAGATTATAATGAAGATGTAAGAAAATATAAAATTAATTTGCAGCCATGTGCTTATTTACATAACTATCGAAAGAAAGAATATGATGATTTAGTAGACTTATGTTATGAATATTATTTAGATAAAGCCCCTGTTTTTACCCGTGGTGATACTAAAAAATTAGCAATGTTTATTGCTAGATATGTAAAAAAGGGCAATCCTGATGTAATGTATCATATTGATAGTGGTAAAATTAAGCCGAGTAAATCACTACAGGATAGTTTAACTAATATGTTAAAGGGTAAACCAGAGTTTACCTTGTTAGATGAACAAAAAGTTACTTATGAAAAAGCTCTTGCTATTGCTAAAGAAAATTCTGCTAGAAAACAAGTTTATATTATTCATGGTGGTCCTGGAACTGGTAAAACAGTTATCGCAGTTAATATGTTAGTTGAATTGATCAATCGAGATAAAAATACTATTTATGTAACTAAAAATTCTGCACCTCGTGAAGTATATCAAAAGAAACTAACTGATGGTGGATATAAAAAGGTTTATATTAATAATTTATTTAAAGGTTCAGGTGTTTTTATAAATGCGAATGAAAATGATTTTGATTGTATAATAGTTGATGAGTCACATCGCTTAAATGCAAAATCTGGAATGTATCAAAATAATGGAGAAAATCAAATTAAGGAGATTATTAATGCTGCCAAGTTTTCAATTTTCTTTGTTGATGATCATCAAATTGTAACAACCAGTGATATTGGTTCAAGTAAAGAAATAAAAAAATGGTGTAAATATTATAATGCTATTGTTTATGAGGATAAGCTGACTTCGCAATTTAGATGTAATGGCAGTGATGCTTATTTATCGTGGGTAGATAATGTTTTAGAGATAGAAGACACTGCAAATGATGAACTGGATATTGATTATGATGTTAGAATCTTTGATGATCCTTTAGCATTAAAAAAAGCTATTTTCGAAAAGAATAAAATTGCTAATAAATCAAGAATGTTAGCGGGCTATTGTTGGAAATGGCAAAAAAATGGTAGAAATAGATCAGATGTTCACGATATTGAAATTGGAGACTTTTCGATGTCATGGAATTTTGCATCAACTAAAACTTGGGCAATTGATGAGGAATCTATAAACGAAGTAGGGTGTATCCACACAAGTCAAGGATTGGAATTTGATTATGTAGGAGTCATTATTGGAGATGATTTACGTTATGAAAATGGCAAGATTATTACAGATTTTTTTAAACGGGCACCTACGGATAGATCAATTCGTGGTTTAAAAGGTCAATATAAAAATGATAAAGAAAGTGCTCTAAAATTAGCAGATGAAATTATAAAGAATACATATAGAACACTTCTTACTAGGGGACAAAAAGGATGCTATATATATTGTACAAACAAAGAATTAAATGAATATCTAAAATTAAAACTTAAAAGAGGTAAAGAGAATGTTAGAAAAAGTTAGAGAAGAGATAATTAAGTTTAATCAGGATAGGGATTGGGATCAATTTCATTCTCCAGAGAATTTAGCGAAAAGTATTGCAATTGAATCAGGTGAATTATTAGAGTGTTTTCAATGGGATAATAGCTTTAATAAGCAAGATGTATGTGATGAATTGGCTGATGTGGTAAATTATTGTATTTTGATGGCTGATAAGTTAGATGTTGATTTGGAAGATATAGTATTAAAGAAATTGAAAAAGACTGAAAAGAAATATCCTGTTGAAAAAGCTAAAGGAAATAGTAAAAAATATAATCAATTATAAGCTTTGTATATATAATAAAGTGTTGTATAAATATGCTGTTTTATATTAAAAGATATCAATAAATTTTGATATGAGGAATTTAAAGAGTATTAAAATCGTTACTTAAAATTAAAAAAATTGAGAGTTCTACCCATTGCATTTTATTTGGGTAATAATACTGCAGTAGAAATGAAAAAATTATATAAAGAGGATAATTTTGAAGAAAGGATAAAAGGTTAGTTTTAAAACATTTTATCCTTTTTATATAAAATTTTCTAAATTACTTAATAAATATTTTTGATTATCTCAGTAAGCATAGATGATTTGCATATATCCTAGACATTTACTATCTAATGATGATAAGATAGTTGTTAGTAAATAAAAAATTAGTAGCTAAAAAAGAGAGGAATCTAATTATGGAACCTAAACATAAAAGAAGGATTAGATATAAGGGAACGCATCCTAAAAAATACAATGAGAAGTATAAAGAATTAAATCCAGAATTATATCCAGAAACAATTGAAAAAGTAATTAAAAAAGGTAGCACGCCAGTAGGTATGCACCTATCAATCATGGTTGATGAAATTTTAGAATTTTTAGATATTCAAGAAGGGCAAATAGGATTAGATTGTACTTTAGGCTATGGCGGACATACTTTAAAAATGCTGGAATGTTTAAATTATACTGGTCATATGTATGCTTTAGATATTGATCCAATTGAAAGTATAAAAACTAAAGAACGCTTATTAGGTAAAGGATATGGCGAAGATGTTTTAACAATAAAAAATTGTAACTTTAAAGACATTGATATCATATCAAAAGAGGTTGGTTTGTTTGATTTTGTTTTAGCTGATCTAGGGGTATCATCTATGCAAATAGATAATCCAGAACGGGGCTTTTCCTATAAAAAAGAGGGTCCCTTAGATTTAAGATTAAATCCTCAAAAAGGAGTTCCAGCATCTATTAAGCTACAAGAGTTAAATAGAGATCAGTTAGAGCAGCTTTTTATTGAAAACTCTGATGAGCCATACGCAAAAGAAATAGCTAGAAATATTGATTCATACTTAAAATCAGGCCAATTAATTACAACGACAACACAACTGTATAAAATAATTGAAAAAAGCCTGTCTTCTATTCCAGTGACAGAACGAAAAGACATAGTGAAGAAATCAGCTGCACGGGTATTCCAAGCTTTACGGATTGAAGTTAATCGTGAATTTGATGTTCTCATAGAATTTATGGATAAACTCCCAACGATTCTTAAACCTGGAGGCAGAGTTGCGATATTAACATTTCATTCTGGTGAAGATCGAATTGTTAAAAAGGCATTTAAAGAAATGAAAAATCTTGGAATTTATAGTGATGTAGCTAGAAATGTGATTAGACCAAGTAAAGAAGAGTGTCATATGAATAGTCGTGCTAAATCAACAAAAATGAGATGGGCAATCAAAGCTTAAGTATACTTGGAATTACTATATATTGAAAGATAACTAAACTAATATATGAATAATAGGGGAGAAATTTGGAAAATCAGTGATATATATAATGGAGAAAACATTGATGATAAAGCGGTTGTTTTGGTAATAAGAAATAATCAAGTATATATTCCGACTTCAAAGTTAGAAGAGAATATAGATATCATTGAAGAGAATTGTGATGATATTGCAGCTAATAACGATAAGTACATAAAAAACTATTATAATTATAAGGTAGCATTATTTTAATAGTTTGGGGATAAATGTCATTTGGATCAATGATTATGATGATATTTCCAAAATACTTATGGAAATTATTAATATAAAATAAGCTCTTTAATAATTTTAAGTAAAACAGAGTACGATTAAATTAATTTTAAAATCATATAAATAAGAGGATAACTTTAAATATATTAGATTTTGTAGTTATCTTTTTATTTATTTTGATATTTATCTTTGAGTGCTTTATGAAATAATTTTGTTTCATGCTTATGACAAGTATCTAAGTTGTAGTTTTCACAAGTTGAGTGTTTATTACTGATTTTATAAAAATGCTCAGGATGATGATAATGTCTATATTCTTATTCCAATATAGACACTAAACAAAAAGCTAAATTGTAAATGGAGTAGGGATAAAAACTAAAAGGCTGTACTGAAAATAGAATCTTAATTATAGATACGTCATTCCATGTAACGTTGTGGTTTGATAAATAAAGAGTTAAAAGGATACCAGCTAAAATTTGCAAAGAAGACAGAGAAATTTGATAAAGAAATCTAGAAACTCAAAGTAAAGACGGTTCTGTGATTATATATTTGAACAGTCCTTTTAAAAAGTATTGGATTAAGCTGATGGTTAGAAATATATTTTTTTAAAAACTGGTATCCTTTGCATAAAGTTAAATTAAACATAGAAAACATATCGTGATCGGAAAAATAATCATGCTGGTAGAACAAAAGGAAGATTTCGATTTTCAATATGATAATAAATTGCAAATAAAAAGCAACTTGTAAAAATGCTAATGCGATTCATTAAATTTTACCATTATTAGCATATAAACGATTAAACTGTTTAATGCGAAGTCCCAAAATATTAACTACCTCATCTTCACGTTCTGGGATACTGTTACATAAAGAGATAAGAATGTAAATAGGAGTATAAAAGTGTAAAGTAATAATATATGAATTTTCGTCTTTTGAAATATTATGCTTGGTTAAAACAGAAAAATGAATTGTTGATAGGGTAATGAATCGTCAAAATATTCTTTGATATATTAGTTGGCAAAATCTTTATTTTTAAACTGTTCAACTGTCATTATTTTTCAAACTTACTTTGAAATTCGTCGTGGAGAAAATAAGGAAACATATTCTCATCAATATTAATGAATCGATACATCTCTTGTTCTAGAGCAATTCCATTCATTTCTAGACTTTCGACAAATTTTTGATACCATTCATATTTTTAATGTTATCATATAAAAATATATTGTTTACTTTGATAATGTTTATACAGTGATGGAGCCTTGATTCCAACGATTTGAGCAATTTGGTTAACAGTTATTGCATCGTAGCTATTTTTTGAAAATAAAGTTAGTGCTTCTAATAATATTTTTTCTTTTGTTGAAATCATTTCCTCCCCTTTTTAGCTAATAGTTATTAGTTGCCAAAATAAATATATTTAATAGTAGAAGTTTAAATATGAGAAAAAAATATATTGATGTAAGAAAAATTTCATATTCGTGTTTTTTTGATAAAAGAATGATAAAATATTAAAAAATATAAGGAGTGGAAACATGATAAAAATAGGAATTGTAGGATACGGAAATTTAGGACGTGGGGTAGAATGTGCAGTATTACATAGTCAAGATATGGAACTAACTGGGGTTTTTACAAGAAGAAATCCTAAATCAGTAAAAACACATAGTGATGTACCTGTTTATAGTATGGATAAAGTTTATGATATGAAAGATCAAATTGATGTTCTTGTTTTATGTGGTGGTAGTGCCAATGATTTACCAAAACAAACAGTAGAATTAGCAGAATATTTTAATGTAGTTGATAGTTTTGATACACATGCTAAAATCCCTGAACATTTTGCTAATGTTGATGAGGCAAGTAAAAAGAATAAACATATAAGTATTATTTCTGTTGGCTGGGATCCAGGGTTATTTTCATTAAACCGTCTTTATGGACAAGCTATTTTACCGCAGGGTCATGATTATACTTTTTGGGGAAAAGGGGTTAGTCAGGGACATTCTGATGCAATCAGAAGAATTGACGAAGTTAAGGATGCAAGACAGTATACTATTCCAGTAGAAGCTGCTCTTCAAAGTGTTCGTAATGGGGAGAATCCAACTTTAGTAACACGTCAAAAACATACTCGTGAATGCTTTGTTGTTGCTGAAGAAGGGGCTGATTTACAAAGAATAGAAGAAGAAATTAAGACAATGCCTAATTATTTTGCAGACTATGATACTACTGTTCATTTTATAAGTGAAGCTGAATTATTACGTGATCACCAAGGAATTCCTCATGGAGGGGTTGTATTAAGAAGTGGTACAACTGGATTCGAACAAGAAAACAAACATGTAATTGAGTATAAATTAACCTTAGATTCAAATCCGGAATTCACGTCAAGTGTATTAGTTGCATATGCTCGAGCAGCGCATCGGATGTATCAAGAGGGTCAACATGGATGTAAAACTGTTTTTGATATAGCGCCTGCTTACTTACATCCTGAATCTGGTGATGAATTAAGAAAAAAATTATTATAGTAAAATTTTCAAATTTAATAAATCTAAAACCTACTAGTAGATGTTATGGTATGGTACTTCTAAAGTAGACTGTGTAAATAAATGAAACGCTGAATATTAAAGAGGCATCAGATCATTAACTACTATGTAGGTTTTTATTAGAAATTACAGTTTTCTATTTTAATTATGTGATCAACTAATTCTTGATAAAAATCAGGCTCATGGCAAACTAAAATAGCACTACTAGAATAATTTTTAATTGCTTTTGCCAATGCTTTTTTTATTTCTTGATCTAGATGATTAGTTGGTTCATCTAAAATCAATAAATGGCTAGTAATAATAGCAACATACATAATTTTACTTTTGTCTGCTCACCACCATTTAATTGGATAATTGGTTTATCAATAAGATCGGTCGTAATATTGAAATGTGCAAGATTGGTTCGAATTGTCTTAATGCCTAATTTAGGATGACTATCGTGAACTATTTTTAACGGTGTTTGATAATCATTAGTCCAAATTAAATCTTGATTATAATAAGCAATTTTTATTTGATCATTAAAAATAAAGGTTCCTGATATCAGAATAATTTCACCTAGTAACGTTTTTTAAGTGTTGATTTTCCAACACTGTTAAATCCAGTAATGGCAATTTTTCTTGAGCGGACAGTGAAAAGCTGATCTTTGAAAGTAAAGGCTTATGATATCCAATCGTTAAATTAGCTGCTTTAAGAATTTGTTTCGTTAAAAGTGGTAGATTTTTAAATTTAAAATCTAGTATTATAATTGTAATAGGTGATGTTAGACGTTCAAAGTGAGCTAATTGTTTACGTCTTCCTTGAGTTATTTCTGAATTATTCCCAGCTATATTTTTGCGGATAAATTGTTCCGTTTTTTATATGTTTTTGTTGTTTTTGATAACGTCTTAGATAATCAGTGCGAAGACGTTTTTTTGTTTTAAAAAGATGAATATTTTCCACGATATTTTTTATTGTATAATAATCAATATTTAAAATACAATCAGTAATTTTATCTAGAAAATCAAAATCGTGCGAGATAACAATATAGGTGCCCATAAAATTATTTAAAAAGTCAACTCGCTAATTAATATGTTTAGTGTCTAAAAAATTAGTAAGTTCATCCAATAATAAAACATCTAGTTTTTCTAATAACAATTTAGCTAGAATCACTTTAGCACATTGTCCACCACTGATTTTATTAATTTTTTTATCAAGTCCAATTAGATTAATCCCAAGACCTGCAGTTACCATATTTATTGAAGTATCGATAGTATAATAACCACTGTTAATCAATTTTTCTTGATATCTACCAGCTAAAGTCAAAAGTTCTTCATTATTATTAAAACTTCTTTTTTTGATACAGTGTTAGCATTTTTTGTTCTAAAAAATATTCTTCATTGTAGACAGGACTAAGATATTCTTTGATTATTTATTCTTGATTAAGAGTAGCATATTGATTAAGGTGGGCGACTTTAATATTAGAATGCCAAATAATTTGACCATACTCTGGTAAATAAGCACCGGTAAGCAATTTCATTAATATGCTATTACCAGCACCATTGGCTCCTAAGATGACTATATGTTCATTTTTATATCATATTTTATCTCTAAAATCATGAGATAAATCTTTAATTGTTAATAAACTCATTTTCTTTTTTTCCTATCTAATAAAGCAGTAAATATTAACATAAATATTACCTTCTGCAAATGAATATATAATAAATTAAAGATACTGTCAATTTCAGTCAATAAATGTATTAAACTATATTTTTTAATAAAGTGATTACTTGATATAAATAGTTTTTCATATTTATAAATTTTCTTAACATTGTTAGAAAATAATGTATAATAAATAAACATGTTTAAGGAGGGAAAATGATGAAAAAGGATATGACGACAGGTAGTCCTCTTAAGCTGATTATTGCTTTTGGGATACCTTTAGTAATAGGTAATATTTTTCAACAGTTTTATAGTATGGTTGATACAATTATTGTTGGGAAATATGTTGGGAAAACAGCTTTAGCAGCTGTGGGGTCGACCGGATCACTAAACTTTATGATTATTGGTTTTGGAATTGGTATATGTAGTGGTTTTGGAATTCCAATTGCCCAAAGTTTTGGTGGTAAAAAAATACAAGACATGAAAAAATACATAGTTAATTCATTTTATTTATGTATGTTGATTACAGCAATTATGACAATTGCTACTGTTATTGCTTTACCATCAGTTTTAGAGTTGATGCAAACACCAAGTGATATTTATCAGCAGGCATATGATTATATCGTGGTTATCTTTATTGGATTATTTGCCACAATGCTATATAATATTTTATCAAGTATTTTAAGAGCAATCGGAGATTCAAGGACACCGTTATATTTTTTGATTTTATCATCAATAATTAATATTGTTCTAGATTTGATTTTTATTACTCAATTTGATATGGGAGCAGTAGGAGCTGCCTATGCAACAGTAATTGCCCAATTTCTATCTGGAGCAGCCTGCTATATTTATATGAAAAAGAAAACCGACGTTTTAACTTTCGAACATGATGATAAAAAATTCAGTAAAAAACACAGTATTCGATTATTACAAATGGGCTTACCAATGGCAATGCAGTTTTCGATTACTGCAATTGGCAGTGTTGTGATTCAATCTGCTGTTAATACTTTAGGTTCAGATGTTGTAGCTGCAGTTACTGCTGCGATTAAAATTTCTGTTATGTTGACTCAGCCATTAGAAACTTTAGGGTTAACAATGGCAACGTATGGCGGTCAGAATTTAGGTGCAAATAAAATAGGACGGATTTTCTCCGGATTACGAGTAAGTTGTATTATTGGCGCTGCTTATTGTGCTATTGTATTTATATTTGTTTACTTTACTTCTGATTATCTATCATTGTTATTTATCGATGCTAAAGAAGTTGTTATTATGGCAGAAATTAAACAATATTTGTTAATTAATTCGATGGGATATTATATCTTATGTATTTTATTTATATTGCGTAATTTACTACAGGGATTAGGTTATAGTTTTTTAGCAATGTTTGGCGGTGTTGCAGAAATGATAGCTCGCTGTATTGTTGCTTTCTTTTTTGTTTCATCATTTGGTTTTAATGCAATTTGTTTTGCAAATCCATTAGCGTGGCTTTTTGCGAATATTGTCTTTATTGGTGGATGGATTTATAAACGTAAAGAATTAAAAGTAATTCAAAGTAGCGAGAAAGTAACAGTTTAATTAACAATTCGTTTATTTTTTCCCAGCAATAGTAACTAACGGTCAATTGTATCTTAGAATGCATATGTTATTATATTACTATAATGAGGTGAAAATTAATGAAAATTAATGAAATAATTAAAGAAAAGCGATTAGCTTTAGGGTATACACAAGAGCAATTAGCCAAGTTTTTAAATCTTACTACGCCAGCAGTCAATAAATGGGAGCGGGGGATTAGTTATCCAGATATTACTATTTTACCAGCTCTAGCAAGAATCCTAAAAACAGACTTAAATACTCTATTGTCATTTAAAGATGATTTGTCAGATTATGAAGTTGTGTTGTTTTTAAACGATTTAGCTGCAATCAAAGATTTTCAGCAGGCATATAGAATTGCAATAGATAAAATAAATGAATATCCAACTTGTGATAATCTAATTGTTAATGTAGCAGTTGTTTTAGAAGGATTGCTTTCATTAAACGAGATGGATGAAGCTATAAAATATCAGCAAAAAATTGACAGTTTATTGGAACAGTGTTTAACTAGTGACAATCCAATGATTAAAAATCAAGCTCAAGCAGTTTTGATCAACAAGTATATTAATCAAGGGAAACTTGAGCAGGCTGAGAAGCTAATTAATGAATTACCAGAACAACATTTAATAGATAAAAAACAAAAGTTAGTCAATCTCTACATAGCTCAAGCAAAATTAGAAGCAGCCGCTAAATTACAAGAAGAAAAACTTTTAGTGACAGTTAATGAGATTCCAACTATGCTTTTAACTTTAATGGAGATTGCAATTAAACAAGAGCGGTATGATGATGCTGAAATAATCGCCGATATATATAAAGAAATGCATGAAGTTTTTGGATTATGGAAATATTCTAGTTATACTGCACATTTTCAATTATGTATAAATCGTAAAAAACGGTTAGAGTGTTTAAAAATATTAAAAGAAATGTTCAATGCAATTAATAAAGGATGGAATATCAATACTTCTCCTTTATATCGCCATATTACAGCAAAAAAAATTGATCAGACCTTTGTTCAAGAAATGAAAAATATGCTTGTGACATCAATTAAAAGTGATCCTGATTGTAAATTTATTACCGATGATCTTGAAATGAATAAAATCTTAGAAAAATATAAATGATGGTTAAATATCATCATTTTTTATAATATTTAAGAATATGCACAAGTAATTCACAATTTGTGAATTACTCTGTGATTGCAAGGTAGTCGCGTATCATTTAGTATTAAACATAATGTATAAGAAAAGGTGAATAACGCGTTTCTTTATAAGCTTAGATATGTTACAATAATATCCTTGAAAATCAATTTGAAAGTCGGTGAGTATATGACTATAGAAACTAATGATAATTTAAACCAGCTAATAAAAGCATACAATCATGATATTGAACTCAATCGTTTAAAAGATATTCTTGATTATTTAAAATCAAAACCAATTTATATGCCTTCGACAATTAAGATTTCAAAACAAAAATTACTAAAGATCCCCAATGATGATCTAATAATGATTTTAGATAATTTATCTGGAGAAACTACTCAAAATTATTTACCTGTATATTCTAGTCCTGTTTTATTCAATTCAAAATATCGCTATTTTGTTACTTTGAGTATTTATGATTGTTTTATGTTAATGAAAAGATTTAAAGAGAAAAATGCAATAATTATTAATCCTAATAGGGATAATTCATTAGTTATTGATAACATATTAATTAAGTATTTAAAAAATGGCGGATAAAAACTAAATTTATGTTTATTGATCCATATCGCAGCTTGTAAATAGAAATGATATGGATCATTTAATTGTTGCCTTTTAAATTGTATGATAAGATAATTTTAATGATAAATAGGTATTTATATTACATGGAATAAAGAAATAGAAAGGTTAAATGGAAACGTAAATCAAACTATTGAAAAGAAAGGGGATAGAATCTATCGTAACAGCTATTGGAAACCTTATATCCATGATTTTTCACAATATTTAGAATTTAAAAAGTGTAATAGAGTTCCAAGATTTTTAGGCGATGATGAAAATAATCGTGAGATATTATCTTTTTTGCATGAATATGTATCTGGTGACAACTTTTTTAATTGTCATGCAATTGTTTGGACAGATTATATTGTCACAATGATGCTAGTTATCAGACTAATTCGGATGGAACAATAAGAAATTATAAGACAAATGATACTTTGTTTAGAAAAGAAAGAATAAAAATATTTTTTAAAGCTTACGGAATGATTATACCAGATAATCTCTTTATTTGGGGGATATGTTGAATCGAAGAACTTTGTAATTTGACTAATCATGAGGTATTGGCTGGAAATAAAGCTTTTCAAAAAATAATGAGATTAATTATTATCAAAATGAAATTACTTTTATAAAAAACAATAGTAAAGCCTGGTATTGAATTATGAATAGGAGAAATTGGATGAATTTGGTGACAACAATGTTAATAAATGTAATAAATAATTCTCACAATAGTGTAGTTGATTGTGATATTGCTAAATATTTAATAGCAAATCACGAAAATATTAATAGTCTATCAATTAGTGAGTTAGCGAAAAATACAAATGTTTCAATATCGCAAGTAAGCCGATTTGTACGATCGTTAGGGATTGAATCTTTTTCTGATTTTAAAGAAGCCTTGGTATATCACGGGGAGCAAAAGCGACATACAGGTTTACAAAGAGAAATAATTGATTATAGAGTATATCAGAAAATGGTTACTGAGGAGATTACATATTTTTATCAGAATTTTGATGAAAGTCGAGTGGATAAACTTGTCTATGATTTTTACAAATATCCAAAAATAGCAATTTTTGGAATTTTAAATAGTGATAATGGAGCAAAAGAATTACAGTATAATTTAATTGGCTGGGGAAAAATTTGCATTTCTTACACTAACTTTCAAGACCAACTAGATTTTATTAAAAGTGCAGATAGTAATACTTTAATTGTAATTTTTAGCTTTTCTGGTAGCTATGTCATGAAAAATGGCTATTCACGTTTTTATCATACTTATGATTATTTAAAAAGTAGTAAAGCAAAGGTTTACGTAATTACTAAAAATAATTTAGTGCAGGAGCTCGAATATGTCAATGAAGTTATTTTGGTTCCAATAAAACATGATTTATATAACTATACTTTGCAATGTCTTGTTGATTTGATTTTTATGAAATATCAAAAAAATTTGATAAAATAGAATTTCCATTTTTTGGAAATAATATTTATTTAAATATAAGAATGCTATGCTAAAGGAGGGTGAGTCGAATGAAAATAAATGAAAATTGTTTACCATGCTTGATCAGTCAAGTTATTAAAGTGGCCAATATTACAAATATAAAAAATCGTGATATGTTTTATCGAGGAGTATTTCAGTATTTGGGAAAACTAAATTTTACTAAAACTAATCCAGAGATAATTGGTGCTACATTTGAAATGATCAAGCAGCAAGTTAATGATGAGGATCCATATTTTGAACTTCGGAAATATTATAACGAACTTTTCTTATCACGTAGTACTGAATTTGAAAATAAGATCAACTCTTTTGAAACGGCTGTTAAATATGCAATTATTGGAAATATTATTGATTTTAGTCCTATCTATAATACCCAAATTAAAGACATTGATAAGTGGTTTGAAAATATTGATCAATTAAAATTAGCAATTAATCAGCTTGAAGAAATGATAACTGATATAAAAAGTGCAAAGGTACTTTTATATTTAGGTGATAATTGTGGTGAAATTTGTCTTGATAAATTATTAATTAGAAGAATTAAAAAACTCAATCCGGAGATTGATATATATTTTGGTGTAAGAGGAAAACCAGTAGTAAATGATTCAATTGAAGCTGATGCATATTTTGTTGGAATGGATGAATACGCTACAATTATCAGTAATGGTGATAATTCTTTGGGTACGGTATTAGAACGTACGAGTAATGAATTTAAAAGGATATACCGAAGTGCCGATATAGTTATTGCTAAAGGGCAGGCAAACTTTGAAAGTTTGAGTGAACAAGAGAAAAATATTTATTTTTTATTGATGGTTAAATGTGAAGTTATTGCTAATTATATTGGGGTCGCACAAAAATCATTAATTTGTTTAAACTATTATAAAAGCATGAGTCATTGATTCATGCTTTTACAACAATTCAAAATAATTTGAGTTGAATTAAGCATATTTTTAAGCTGAATTAGATAAATTGGTAATATCAATTGTAATTATAGCAATATTCTTTATAATTATATTATTAGAAAATAAGTAGGATGATATAAATGAAAAAGATAGTATTAGGAATTCTTGCACATGTTGATGCAGGAAAAACAACATTAACTGAGAGTATATTATATTTAACAGGAACAACACGAAAATTAGGTCGAGTTGATCATCGGGATACTTTTTTAGATTATGATTTTCAAGAGAGAAATCGAGGGATTACAATTTTTTCTAAGCAGGCAATAATAAATTGGCATGATAGCCAAATTACTTTAATTGATACGCCAGGTCACATTGATTTTTCGACAGAAATGGAACGTACGCTACAAGTGCTCGATTATGCTATTTTGGTAATCAGTGGGATAGACGGTGTCCAAGGTCATAGTGAAACTATTTGGAATTTATTGAGATACTATAAAATACCAACCTTTATTTTTATTAATAAAATGGATGTTAGTCGTTATGAGCAATCTGAATTAATGCAGAATTTAAAAGAACGACTAGATGAACATTGTTTTGATTTTAGTAATTTGAATGATGAATTTTATGAAAGTGTTGCTTTAAATAGCGAAGATTTATTGAATTATTATCTAGAATATAATACCTTAAACAAAGAGATGTTAATTAATGAAATTGCTAGATGCCAATTATTTCCGTGTTTTTTTGGCTCTGCGTTAAAAATGGAACGGATTGATAATTTTTTTAATGAATTTACTAATTATATAAAGAATAAGGATTATTCTGAATCTTTTGGAGCGCGAGTTTTTAAAATAAGTCATGACGAACAAGGAAACAAATTGACACATTTAAAAATTACTGGCGGTAGTTTAAAAGTGAAAACGCAACTTTTAAATGATGAAAAAGTTGATCAAATTCGTATTTATTCTGGGAATAAGTATCATTTAACTGATGAAGTGATGGCTGGGGATATTTGTGCGATTAAAGGGCTTAAAAGTATAGTTGCTGGTCAGGGATTAGGTATAGAAGATAATACGACTCAGCCATTGTTGTCACCATACATGGATTATCAAATTAAATTGCCTCCTGATTGTGATCAACATCAAGTGTTAAAAAAGTTAAATTTATTAGCACAAGAAGATCCTCAGCTACATATCAATTATAACGTTAGAACCAAAGAAATTCATGTTCAATTAATGGGTGAAATTCAAATTGAGGTGCTTAAAAATATAATCCAAGAGCGGTTTAAAGTTGAAGTTGATTTTGATTATGGAAGAATTATTTATAAAGAGACGATTGAAGAAGCTGTTGAAGGGGTAGGACATTTTGAACCATTACGTCATTATGCTGAAGTAC
This sequence comes from Erysipelatoclostridium sp. MSK.23.31, assembly GCF_019125875.1. Classification (NCBI taxonomy): domain Bacteria; kingdom Bacillati; phylum Bacillota; class Erysipelotrichia; order Erysipelotrichales; family Coprobacillaceae; genus Thomasclavelia; species Erysipelatoclostridium sp. MSK.23.31. The sequence goes on from NZ_JAHOCB010000020.1 coordinate 30,778, forward strand.
ATTTACTTTTAGAACCCGGGAAACCAGGGTCGGGATTAAAATTCGATACAAATTGTCAAGAATATCTTCTAGCGAATAACTATCAACGATTAATTTTGTCGCATTTACAAGAAAAAGAGCATTTGGGAGTACTTACGGGCTCGCCAATCACAGATATGAAAATAACTTTAGTGGCTGGAAAAGCACATTTAAAGCATACTGAAGGCGGTGATTTTAGAGAGGCAACATATCGGGCGATACGTCAAGGCTTGAAAACAGCAAAATCGGTTTTACTAGAGCCGTATTTTGATTTTTCACTTGAATTACCGATTGAATATCTGAGTCGAGCGATTTATGATATTGAGGCAATGGCAGGGAACTTTAAATTACCGGAAAATCAAACTGACATTGCTGTTATTACCGGAAGTGCACCAGTCAGTAAAATGCAAAATTATCAAAGTGAAGTTGTTAGATATACTAAAGGAAAAGGGCGCCTAATTTGTCAGTTAAGTGATTATCGCCCATGTCAAAATCAGGCTGAAGTAATTAAATCATTCAACTATGATAGTGAGGCAGATGTAGAAAATCCAACAGGATCAGTATTTTGCAGTCATGGTGCTGGTTATAATGTAAGGTGGGATCAAGTTGCCCAACATATGCACATACCATTTGTTTTTAAAAAAATAAAGAAGACCGCTAATAATATTCAGGATAAATCTAAATTTGATAATATTGATGACGAGTTAGAAAATATTTTCACACGCACTTATGGACCAGTTAAACAAAGATCTGGCGAACATCAAGTAACTAAAAAAATATTTAATGAGTCAAGTTATAAATACATTCCAGAATGTTTATTAGTTGATGGCTATAATGTTATTCATGCCTGGCCAGAATTGAAAGAGTTAGCAAAAGATAATTTAGACGCAGCTAGAATGCGATTAATTGATATTATGTGCAACTATCAAGGTTACAAAAAATGTATTTTGATTTTAGTATTTGATGCATATAAGGTTAAAGATAATATTGGTTCAACTACTAAATATCATAATATTTATATCGCATATACTAAAGAAGCACAAACAGCTGATATGTATATTGAGCGGGCAACTCATGAGTTGGCAAGTAAATACAATATTACAGTGGCCACATCTGATGCGTTAGAACAATTAATCGTATTAGGGCAAGGTGGGAAAAGAATATCTTCTCGCGAACTTCGATTAGAAGTAGCACAACTTGATCAAGAAAAATTAGAAGAATTCCGACGTAAACAACCTAAGAGTCATAATTATTTATTAGAAGGACTTAAGAATTTTAATCAGGATTAGGAGTTTGAAAATGAAAAAAACATTTAAATATAATCTTAATTATATTGGTGGTATTGCTGAATATCAAAAGCGTGCTATTTATACCTTAAATCTTAAAGAAAATAGCTTTTCAGTTGATGGTATCTTCAAAAGTAGAAAGTTTTCTTATAACGATATTATTGAAGTGAAATATGGTGAAATCGAGGAATTAAAAAAACAGCTGGATCCTGTAAATGTTTTATTATTTGGACGAATGGCGTTATTAGATAGACGATTGAATCGTAAATTAAAATATTGTTTAGCTATTATTTTAAAAGAGGAAATGACTATTGTTTTTGCTGAGGAATACGATGGTACGATTAAAACAGCATATAATACACTAAGTAAAATATATAAAATGACCGGCTCTAAATAGAAGCCGGTTTTTAATTTTAGTAAATACCTTGACAGACTTTATTAATAAGATTAGTATACTAATAGTTAGGATACTAATAATAGGAGGAAAGATGGCTAATTCATTATATTATTTATTATTTAAAACAGCGCATACACAAAGGAAAAAGAATATTCCTTTTTTAAAAGAACTGAATTTAGCACCAGGACAGCCAAAGGTTTTACGATATTTGTATGAACAGAAAAGAGAATGTTTACAAAAAGATATTACTAAAGGTTGTGATATTGAGCCTGCTACAGTTTCAATTATGCTAAACAAATTAGAAAGTAATGGTTTTATTAAACGGAATTATAGTGAGGAAAATAAGAGAAATGTATATATTCAACTTACCGAATTAGGAAAAATCACTTTTCTTAAATGGCAAGCATATCTAGATGAGCGTGAAGATATTACCTTGAGAGATTTTAGCAAGGAAGAAAGAAAACAATTTATTAATTACTTAGAGCGCCTTTATGACGCCTTGTTAAAGGAGGAATAAGATGTTCAAACAATTTTTTGGCTATTTTAAAAACTATAAAAAATATCTTTATTTAAGTGCAGTGTTTGTTATTTTAGAAACTCTTTTTGAGTTGATTATTCCTTTGATAATGGCTGATATTATTGATATCGGTGTAGCAAATAAAGATAGAAATTATATTCTGATCAAAGGGGGATTAATGATTATATGTGCGCTTTTGTCGCTTGGTTTAGGCTTATTGTATGCAAAGACTGCTGCCAAAGCAGGACAGGGGTTTGGCTATGAATTGCGAAAAGCACAATATCAAAAGATTCAAGAATTTTCGTTTAAAAATACAGATCATTTTAGTACTTCATCGTTAGTTACTCGACTTACAAGTGATGTTACTATTTTACAAAACGCTATTTGTAATGGGATTCGTCCGTTAGTTAGAGCACCTTTTATGATGTTAACTGCACTAACTATGGCAATACTAATTAATGCTAAATTAGCTGTTGTTTTTTAATAGCTATTCCTGTTCTAGCAACATGCTTAATTATAATTATGTCAAAAGTTCGTCCTTTATATGGGAAAATGCAAAGAGCTTTAGACTCTGTCAATTCGATAGTTCAGGAAAATCTAATTGCGATCAGAGTTGTAAAGTCATATGTTAGAAAAGATTACGAACAAGCTAAATTTAATGAAGTTAATTTGAATTATCAACAAGTTTCACGTAAATCATTCCATTATGCAGTTATGAATATGCCGTGTTTTCAATTTGTGATGTATTCGACGATTATTGCAATTCTATGGTTTGGGGGTGGGATGATTCAGGTTGGAAATATGCAAGTAGGTGAATTAACAGGATTTTTAAGCTATATTATGCAAATCTTAAATTCCTTAATGATGATTTCAAATGTTTTCTTGATGTTAACTCGTTCTCTAGCTTCGGCATATCGGATTCAAGAAGTTTTTGATGAAGAAATAGATATTAAAGATGAAAAAAGTGACATAAAGATTACGAGGGGAAAAATCATATTTAAAAATGTTGCTTTTAAATATGACTTAAAAGCAAAAGAATATGTATTAAATAATATAAATTTGGAAATTGAGCCTGGTGAAACTGTTGGTATTATCGGGGGAACAGGTAGTGCCAAAACTTCATTAGTACAATTGATTCCTAGATTATATGATATTACAGCAGGGGATTTATTAATCGATGGTCATGATATAAAATCATATGGAATCGAACATCTTCGAGATGAAATTGCTATGGTATTACAAAAAAACACTCTATTTTCTGGAACGATTAAGGAAAATATTTTATGGGGTAAAGCAGATGCTAGTGATCACGAACTTAATGAAGTTTTAGACATTGCTTGTGCCAGTGAATTTATCGATGCATTGCCTAAGGGAATCAATACAGATTTAGGGCAAGGTGGAGTTAATGTTTCTGGTGGGCAAAAACAAAGGTTATGTATTGCACGTGCATTATTAAAGAAACCAAAAATTTTAATTCTTGACGATTCTACCAGTGCATTAGATACAGCAACTGAACGAAAACTAACAGATGGATTAGCATACTATTTGCCTAAGACAACTAAAATTATTATTTCACAGCGATTATCATCACTTGCCCATGCAGATAAAATTGTTATTTTAACTGATGGTAAAATTGATGATATAGGAACACCTGAAGAATTAGCAAATCGTAATCATATCTATCAAGATTTATGTAAAATTCAAGAAGGAGATAAATAATATGGCTAGAATAAACGGAACTCCACGCCCTAAAAATTTAAAGAAAACTTTAAAAGCAATGGCTAGTTATTTAACTCGACATATAGGAACACTCATAATCATTGCTATTTTAGTATTAATTAGTGCAGGTGCAAATATTTTAGGTACTTATTTATTAAAACCGGTTATTAACGATTACATTCTACCAGGTAATAATGCTGGACTATTACAAGCAATAATAACGATGGCAATTATGTATTTAACTGGTGTCGGGGCTTGTCATCTATATAATCAATTAATGGTAAAAACTGCTCAAGAAATCGTTAAAGAAATTCGTGAAGATTTATTTGATAAGATACAAAACTTACCGCTTAGTTTTTTTGATCAGCGTACTCATGGTGAGTTGATGAGTCGATTTACTAGTGATATTGATACAATTTTAGAAGCTTTAAATAATAGTTTTGCAATGTTGATTCAAAGTTTTATAATGATTGTAGGAACAATTACGATGATTATTATTTTAAATCCTTATCTATCAATCATTGTAATTGCTTCAATGGTAATGATGTTTATTTTTATTCGTTATAGTAGTAAAAAGAGTAAGCAGTATTTTAATCAACAACAAAAATATATGGGAAGTTTAAATGGTTTTATTGAAGAAATGGTCGAAGGAAGTAAAGTAGTTAAAGTTTTCAATCATGAACAGGTGAACTTTGCCGAGTTTGAAAAAAGAAATCAAGCTTTACGACAAGCAGCTACGAAAGCAGTTACTTATTCAGGAACTATGATACCAACAGTTGTCAGTATTTCATATTTGAATTATGCATTATCTGCTGTAATAGGCGGGTTTATGGCAATTTATGGGATTATGGATTTAGGAAGTTTATCATCATATTTGGTTTTTGTTCGACAAACTGCGATGCCAGTAAATCAATTTTCCCAACAAATGAATTTTATTTTGGCAGCAATGTCAGGTGCAGAACGTATTTTTGAAATTATGGATGAAAAAGTTGAAATAGATGAAGGAAGTGTCACTTTAACAAATGTTCGCAATGAATATGGTAAGCTAGTTGAGTGTCATGAAAATACTGGACTTTGGGCTTGGCGTCATCCCCGTTCTAATGGTGATGTAGAACTGGTTTTGTTAAAAGGTGATGTTCGCTTCCATGATGTTTGTTTTAGTTATGTCCCCAACCATCCTATTTTAAAAAATTTAAACTTATATGCAAAACCAGGTCAAAAAATTGCATTTGTGGGCTCTACAGGAGCTGGGAAAACAACTATTACTAATTTGATTAATCGTTTTTATGAATTAGATTCTGGCAGTATAACATACGATGGAATTGATATTAAATTAATAAAAAAAGCAGCATTGCGACAATCGTTATCAATGGTTTTGCAAGACACTCATTTATTTACAGGAACGATTGAAGATAATATACGTTACGGTAAATTAGATGCTAGTGATGAAGAAGTGGTGGCAGCAGCTAAACTAGCAAATGCAGATTCATTTATTCGGCGACTTCCGCAAGGCTATCAAACAATGTTAACCGGTGATGGTTCTAACTTATCACAAGGACAACGTCAGCTATTAGCTATCGCTCGTGCAGCAATTGCTAATCCCCCAGTTTTGATTTTGGATGAGGCTACAAGTTCTATTGATACTCATACTGAAAAATTGATTGAAAAAGGGATGGATAGTTTAATGAAAGATCGTACCGTTTTTGTAATTGCACATCGTCTTTCTACAGTTCGTAATTCAAAAGCAATCATGGTACTCGATCATGGGGAAATCATAGAACGTGGGAATCATGATGAATTAATTAATCAAAAAGGAAGATATTATCAATTGTATACTGGAAAAATGGAGTTGTCATAGAGGATATCAATAGGTATCCTTTTTTGTATTGATAAAGTGTGAAGATTGTATAAATGACCAATTTGTGTTATCCTTTAGGGGATAAGGGAATGGAGATAAGCATATGAAAAAAGTAAGATTAGTTTTGATATCTTTATTAATGTTTTTTGCTGTAACTGGATGTAGTAATGAGGATAAAAACTTATTAGACAAGGATGATCCAACGACGATTCAAGTATGGCATTATTATAATGGTGCGCAACAAGAGGAATTTAATCGTCTAGTCGATGAATTTAACAAAACAGTCGGTAAAGAAAAAGGGATAATTGTTGAGGGCTCTGGTCAAGGAACAATTTCTGATTTAGAAAGAAATGTCTTAGATTCAATTAATGGAAAAGCTGGGGCTGCAGATATTCCGAATATTTTTGCAGCGTATGGTGACACAGCTTATCAAGTGGATAAGTTAGGTTATGCAGTAGATTTAAATAAATATTTTAGTAAAGACGAGCTATCTAAGTATGTCGATGGTTATCTTGAAGAAGGACACTTTTCAAGTAAAGATACATTAAAAATTTTTCCAGTGGCTAAATCAGTAGAGTTATTTATGTTGAATAAAACAGATTGGGAGAAGTTTGCAAATGCTACGGGTGCTTCAACAAATGATTTAAATACAATTGAGGGTGTTACTAAGGTTGCAGAGCAATATTATAACTGGACTGATAGTTTGACAGCTGCTCCAAATGATGGAAAAGCATTTTTTGGTCGTGATGCTTTTGCAAATTATATGCTCGTTGGCTATCGCCAGCTAGCAACAGATATTTTTAGTAAAAAGGATAATAAAATCGTATTAAATTTTGAAGCAGATATTGCTAAAAAATTATGGGATAATTATTATGTTCCTTACATAAGTGGTTATTTTAGTTCATCAGGTAAATTTAGAAGTGATGATATAAAAATCGGAAATATTCTTGCTTGTGTTTCTTCATCTTCGAGTGTCACATATTTTCCTAAAGAAGTTATTTTAAATGACGAAGAAAGCCATTCAATTGAATTGGAGACATTTGCTTGCCCTAAATTTAAAGATGGTAAAGATTATGTCGTTCAACAAGGAGCAGGAATGGTTGTTCTCAAAAGTGAAGAAAAAGAACAACAGGCAGCTGTTGAATTTTTGAAATGGTTTACTAGTGATAAACAAAATATTGCTTTTTCAAATGCTAGTGGTTATTTGCCAGTTACCAAAAGTGCAAATGATCTTGATAAGATTACTGATGAAGTAGAAGTCAATGAGTCAGTAAAGAAAACGTTAAATACTAGTCTTAAAATGATTTCAGATAATAATATGTATACATCAGTTCCTTTTGAAAAGGGAACTGATGCAAGAAATGTTTTAGAAACAACAATGAGTAATTTAGCTAAACAAGATCGTGAAACAGTTATTACTAATCTTTCAAATGGAATGAATTTAGAACAAGCAATTAGCCAATTTAATAATGATACTTATTTTAATCAGTGGTATACTAATACTAAAAGCCAATTAGAATCATTAATTAAATAGTTCTATAGAAGGAGGATTGTGATGTTTCGTAAAATCATGAAAAACAAATCAATTTTTTCATATTTACTTGTAGTAATGTGTATTTTAGTGTTAATCGAGACAACAATCCTTGTTGGTAGCCTTTCAACTGGTGGAATGTTTGCTAAATTAAACCAGAACGCTAAAGATATTGTTGATCAGCGAGTTATTAATCGAAGCAGTTATCTTCAAAATGAAATGTTAAACAATTGGTCCAATTTATCTCAATTGACAGACCACATAAATACGACAGCTAAGCAGCTTGTTAGTGAAGGAAAGGTTGATTATGAGCATCTTGATGACAGCTCTGAAACAGCAACACCACTTATTTTGGCAGTTGTAGATCAATTGATTTCAACAATGCGCTCTCAGCATGTTACAGGGGCATATATCATTTTTAATAATCATGACTTGGATAAGGGACTTGAAGATAAACCTGGAATATATTTAAGAGATCTTGATCCATTATCAAAAGCTTCAGCAGAAAATGGGGATTTATTAATTGAACGAGCTCCAACTGAAGTGGTTAAATCTTTAAATATTGCTACTGATTCATCATGGCGGCCACGTTTTGAATTTAAAAAAGCAAACATAAAATATTATGATTTTTTCTATACTCCATACCAGCAGGCAATTAGTAATTCACAAGAATTTTCGAGTACTGATATGGGCTATTGGGGTGGGAGTTTTCGCCTGAGAGATTCTGAAAATGAGGCTTTCACCTACTCATTACCGCTAATCAACGATCAAGGAGCTGTTTATGGTGTCGTTGGAATTGATATTACATTAGATTATTTGAACAAATTATTGCCCAGTACAGAGTTACTTGATGAAGGTAATGGAAGCTATTTGTTGGCAATCAATCAAGATGATTCATTGATTTTAAGTAATATTTTAACGAATGGAAATATTTATACGACGAAAAGTCCTACAACTGAATTAATGCAATCTGAGAATGATTATTATATCAATCAAGGTTCTAACACTTTATATAGTTCATTAAAATATTTGAATATTTATAATTCTAATACACCATACAGTAATCAACGCTGGGCTTTAGTAGGAATAGTTGATACTTCAGATTTATTTGCATTTACAAATAAAATCACTTCGATTTTGATGTTCGCAATCTTTTTAACCTTGACAGTTGGAATTGGTGGAAGTTTCATTTTTAGTTATATCATTTCAAAACCAATAAAAAAATTATCAGATGAAGTCGTAAAAGCTAATATTAAAAATAAGATTTCTTTCAGACGTACAAATATTGCTGAAATTGATCATCTTGCAAATATGATGGAACAACTAAATCAAAATGTTCGTGATACTGCCTTGAAATTCACTAATTTATTACAAATGGCAAGTATTAAGCTAGCAGGGTTCGAATATAATATAAACACTGAAGAATTGTTTATATCAGAAAACTTTTTTGAGGTTTTACTAAAATATGATGTTAATACTTCAGAATTAACAATGACAAAATTTAAAGAAACATTTGAAGGCTATAAACAATATATTGTTTCACATGATTATAGCAAAAAAGAATATCTCTTCAAAATTCCTGATGATGATAATTATGTTTTTGTGAATCTACGGCTATTGGTAAATGATAATGCATATACTGGGGTAATTGAGAATGTAACTAATACAATTGTTGAAAAGAATGTGATTGAATATGAACGTGATCATGATGCTCTAACTGGACTTTTGAATCGGAGAGCATTTATTAGGATCATGAATAGTTTATTTGAAAATGAAATAAACAAAATAAAAATAGCAGCACTATTGATGTTAGATTTAGATAATCTGAAGTACATTAATGATAATTATGGGCATGAAATTGGTGATAATTACATTTCTAAAGCTGCTGAAACATTTGTAAACAGCACCCCAGAAAATACTATTATTTCACGGATTTCTGGTGATGAATTTTTTGTTTTCTTTTATGGTTATGATGATGAAAATGTAATTAAGCAGTTAATTAATAAATTAAAGGAAGCAATTAGCAAGGCTTTTATTCCTTTGGCTGATAATAGTAATTTTCATGTCAATGCATCAGGCGGTATTGCCTGGTATCCACGGGATAGTGAATCTTTTGAAAAACTCCAACATTATGCTGATTATGCAATGTATAAGATCAAACGTACAAGTAAAGGTAATTTAACAGAGTTTAATCTCAATGATTATATTGCGGATTCTTTTTTAAGCGAAAGTAAAGAAGAATTAAACACTATTATTGAAGATCGAGCAATTCAGTTTTATTTTCAACCAATTATAAGTAGCAAAGATGGAACTATTTATGCATATGAATCATTAATGAGATCATTTATGCCATCATTAAAAAATCCCCTTGATATTTTAAAAATAGCTAAAGAGGAGGGACGTTTAGCAGAAATTGAAGAATTAACATGGTCCTCATCACTTGAAACCTTTGCCAACCATTTACGAAATGAGCGAATTAATAAAGATTGTAAAATATTTATTAATTCTATTTCAAATCAAATTTTAAGTACTAAAAAAATTGATGAGCTAGAAAAGGAGTATTCAAAGTATTTAAAAAATGTTGTTTTAGAAGTTACTGAAGTTGAGTACATTGACGAAAATTATCATCAGCAAAAAGCAGAATTAATGAAAAAATGGCAAGCAGAATTAGCATTAGATGATTATGGAAGTGGATATAATAGTGATCGAATCTTATTGCTGATTTCACCTAAATTTATTAAAATCGATATGGATATAATTCGTAATATTGATAGTGATCCTGATAAGTGTAAAATTGTTGAAAACATTGTTAATTATGCTCATGAACGGGATATGAAATTAATTGCTGAAGGAATTGAAACGATTGATGAATTAAAGCAGGTGATTAAGCTTAAAGTTGATTATCTTCAAGGTTTTTTATTAGCCAAGCCGCAATATTTACCACCTCGGATTCAAGAAGATGTGATTAAGTTAATTCAACTTTTAAATGAAAAATAGATATAGAAGGTACAGTAATGTATCTAAATATATCTTTTTGTTTAGATAAATAGATTTGTTTTAAATGGGAGCCTGTCCAAGAAAAACTTGAACAGGCTTATTAATGCTATAAAGCTTTTTTACTATTTAGGTTCTTAAGATAATAACTAACACTCCTTGTCAGGATGATTAAAACAGGAATGCTAATAACAATCGTAATTAGGATAATTTGAATTAACTTAGGTGTTAATACATGCATTTCTAAAAGTGGCCAAAAAATCGGTGTAGAGAGGATAAAGCCAATAATATCAATTATTAAAACTCCACCTCGATACCAGTTTAATGGTTTATAAATACGATAAATCATGTGAATAGACACAAAAGCAGTTGTAAAATATAGGACTGAAAAAGTTTCTGCTAACGACAATTGTAAGGTTGGTGCGAGTAATCTTATACCAGCAACGCTTAAAACTATTGCTAATGCGTTAGGTAAGGAAAAACGCATAGCATGATGACCAATTGATTCTTTTGGTTTTTCGATATTTCGTTCAAATAAAATCATAAATGAAGGGAAACCTTCAATAAACATATCCAATAAAGTCATTTGGAAAGGAATAAAAGGATAAGGTATATTCATTAAAATAGATAATATTGAAAGTAAAATCGTGTAAATTGTTTTCAAGTAATACATTGACGCAGAACGTGTAACATTATTAATAACTAGGCGACCTTCTCGAACAACTTCTACTAATGTTTGTAATTTACCATCAATAATAATAAATTGCGATACTTGGCGGGCAATATCGGAACCAGAACCCATCGCAATTGAAACATCAGCATCTTTTAATGCTAAAACATCATTTACTCCATCACCTGTCATCGCAACCTTTTGATTATGTTTTTGTAAACATAAGATCATCTGGTGCTTTTGAAAAGGACTAGCACGACCAATGACATTATAGTTTAAAATTGCATCTTCTAATTGTTGATCAGTAACGATTGTTGAAGCATCAATGTATTTTTCTGCATTAGCAACACCTGCTTGACTAGCGATTGCACTAACTGTCGCTGGATTATCACCAGATATAACTTTTACAGCAACATCATTATCACTGAAAAATTTAAGGGCTTCATGAGCATCTTTCCGAATAGGATCTTTAATAACAATTAGCCCAATCGGTGTTGTTTGTCCTAAAGTTTCCTGTAAGATATTTAATGTTGGGTGATGGCCAATTAATAAAACACGTGCGCCGCTTTTTTGCATCTCAATAATTCTTGGTGATAATTGATAATCAGGACGAATTATTTCTGGTGCTCCAACAATAATTGTTCCTATTGAATCTAGTTCAATGGCGCTCCATTTCCGGGCTGAAGAAAAAGCTATACGGTCTAATGTTTCATACTTTGCAGGGCCAGTAAAATAGTTACTAAGTGTTTTAAAAGTAATATTATTATCAAGAGATCCTTTAACAAAGGAACACATAATCTCATCCAGATCAAGATTTAATGGATTTTTTAATTTAATGACTTGTTCGATTTCCATTTTTCCTTCAGTCAAGGTACCGGTTTTATCTAAACATAGAACATCAATTCGTGATAAGGTTTCAATACTAAACATTTCTTGAACTAAAGTGTTCATTTTCCCTAATTTAACAACACTAGCAGCTAAAGATACACTTGTTAATAGAACTAGTCCTTTAGGAAGCATCCCTAGCAGAGCTGTAGCAGTGTTGACGATTGTGCTTGTAATTCCTTGATCACGAATGATATAAGCCTGATAGAGCATTAAAATACTTAATGGTAAAACTAAATAACTAGTATAACGAGTAACTTTATTAAAAGTGTTTAATAAGACAGAGCTAACAGGCTTACGAGTTCTTGCCTGATCAGTAATTTTATTTGCATAGTTATCTTTTCCAACATGTTCAACCTTACCATAGCAAGCACCGCTCAAAATAAAACTACCAGATAATAAATGGTCACCAGGCCCTTTAGAAATTGGATCAGCTTCACCAGTTAAAAGTGATTCATCAACTTCAACATTATTTTCAATAATAATTGAATCAGCACTGATTTGATTACCGGTTTCAAAATAAACTACATCATCTAGAACGATTTCTTCGTTATCGATTGAAATCGTTTTTCCCTCACGAATAACTTTAGTTTTTGGCGAAACGATCAAGTTTAATTTAGCAACCATATTTTTAGATTTTATTTCTTGTCGCGCTCTAATAACAGTATTTGAAATGACAATAACAACAAAAAATAAACTTGAATATGCTTGAACAGCAATTAGAGCAGCAGCAATAATAAAATTATAGGCATTAAAGAGGTTAAAAACATGCCCCATAATAATTTGAAAATTACTTTTAACTACTGGTTTAGGGGAAAGGTTCACTTTCCCTTCACTAATACGCTTTGCAACTTCTTGTTTATTTAAACCTTTAATTTTTCCCATAAATAACATCCTCATAAAAAACAAAATTTATCTAATTGTAATATAACTACAATTGCTTTGCAATGAATTAGCAAGAATTAACCAATACATAACAATTATAATCATAACACGCTATTTTAAAAATTCTATCATAATAAATCCTAAGAATCTCTTAATAAATCTTAAAAATAAAAATAGTTTTATTGAAATAGGTTCCATCTTTTGAAAAATCAAATTCTAGAGCCAATTTCGAAAACTACTTTTAATTATTAATATGATGATGAGGAACATAAGAATTGTCATCTATACTTTTAAAAGAATAACCTAGTGCCTGATAATACTCGATTATTGCCGGAAGGGCATCTACCGTGGTATTTTTGGCATCTGTATCATGAGCAAGAATCACTTGATTATTGGCATTTCCAGCTGTAGCAGTAGCAATGATTTGATTACTGGAATATTGTTTCCACCGGCATCACCTGTACTATAATTCCAATCATAAAATTGATAACCACGGTCAATTACTTCGTTTGCTAGAATACTCATTATTCCAGGACAATATTTACGTGAAATTGTATTTGAAGCTCCACCAGGGAAACGAATATACTTTGGAATAAAGCCAATTTCATTTTTAACCATGTTTCCAACTCTTTCTAAATCATTAAAATATGCGGTTACTGAAGTATAAACGGTTTTATAATCATGGCTGTAAGTATGTAAACCGATTGTATGACCTCGCTGATATGCTTCTTTGATCAAGTAATTATAGTTTTGGTTTGTACCAGTCACAAAGAAAGTTGCTTTTGCATGATATTTGTCAAGAATATCTAAAATACGTTTGGTATTTTTTGAAGGACCATCATCAAATGTCAAATAAATAACTTTTTCTTCAGTTTGAGCATAAACTCCAATTTCTTTCTTTTCAACAACTGAAACTTTTCTTTTAGCAACTATTTTATTGCCAGACCTATCTTTGCAAGTATAGGTTACAATATAATCACCTAATTTATCCAATCTTACTTTTTTGTTATCAATAGTCAATTGTGGATGTGGATCACGATTATCATTTCCTTTAACGCCAGCTAAATAATCAACCTTACCATTTAAAGTGACAGTTAGATCATTAAGACCAGAAATAGTTGGTTTTGTTGTATCTTTAGATAAAACTGTAACAGTAGCGTGCTTTGTTGATTTATTATTACTTTCATCGCTAACAATTACTGTCACTTTGACTTTTCCTTTTTTTGAAAAATTATATGCATCTTTAAAAGAAATAGTTGTTTTTGTTTCATCAACAATGTTATCAACTAACATTGTTGGATCAACATCCATTCCTGCATCTATTTCAATATTATTAATTTCAAATTTAGGCTTAGTTTTATCAACTACGTTAATATTTACTGTGAACTTTTTGCCCTGATAAATATAGGTAACAGGATAGCTGCCAATTTTATCATTTTTTAATTTAGATGTGTCGACCTTAATATCGGATGTTTGGACATTTTTAATATTTTTAATTATTTTTTGATAATCAAACTCATGGTTGATTTCTAGTATTGGGTCTTTGACAAAAGTTAACAATTGGTTATTTTTTTGCCAGATTAAATAAACTGTACTAATAATTATATATGAAATAATACTGAAATAAAGGTAATTTTTTGTTTTTTTGAAAATTTATTGAATAACTTCATTTTTCTCGACCTTTCCATAAACATTATAGGTTTCAAAAATTTATTGTCAATAAATGTCATGAAGTTGTATAATTTTTTTTAAATATGGTATAATGCCAAAAAAGGAAAGGGGGAACAAAAATGTCCAATATATATGATTATTTAAAATGGCGAGGTGATCTGTCAATGAGAATAGATCCATTTAATGATATTGATGGCTTGATTTTAAGTGAATTAGTTTATGTTGATTTTGATAAAATAGTTCCCACATTTCCCAATGAACAAAGTTATTGTTTAAAAGATGTTGCTAATAATTTTAGTCAAGTAAATAATATTGGAGAATTACTAGATGAGATATCTTTCACTAAGGAATCAATTACATTATTACAAGAATTAGCTAAATGTCCGCGTTATCAAAATATTCTGCTATCTAATTATATTAATGAACTGGACTATCAAAGTATAAAACAATTTGCAGCAATTACTTTTCAATTAGAAGATAGTAGTATTTATGTTGCTTTTCGTGGCACTGATGATACAATTTTAGGCTGGCGTGAGGATTTTCAAATGACTTATCAATTTCCAGTTGCTTCTCAGCAAAGAGCAGTTGAGTATTTGGCTAAAATTGCTGAAATCGATTTTTCTAAATCACTTTTTTATCTTTTATGCCATTGTGATTATAAAATGAAGTGGTATCAAATTTTTAGGATATATATCACCCAAAAGATATCTGGCGTTAAAATTCGTGTTGGTGGTCATTCAAAAGGAGGAAATTTAGCAGTTTATGCATCTAGTTGTGTGAATTCTAAAATATCTAAACGAATTATTGAGATTTATAATAATGACGGCCCTGGTTTTAATCAAAAAATGCTAAATACAGATAATTACCGCAATATTTCTACTAGGATAAAAAAATTCATTCCAGAAAGTTCCGTATTCGGGATAATGCTTGAGAATCTTGAAGAAAAAATAGTAGTTAAAAGTAGCGCTAAAGGTTTAATGCAACATAGTGGCTTTAGCTGGTCAGTAGAAGGAACACAATTTGTTTGTGCTACTGAAATGAGTAAGGACAGCCAAACTATGGATGCAGCTTTTAAATCATGGCTAAGTAAAGTCGACAGTAAAACACGAAAGGATGCAGTTACTGCAGTATTTTCAATTTTAGAAGCAGCTAAAATTGAAAAAATTAATGATTTTTCAGAAAAATCATTATCACATCTAATTACGGCTATTAAAGAAATCAAAAATATGAACAGTGATACAAGAAATGCATTAATTCAATTTTTTAAAACGTTAATTGTAGAGACATACGATTGTAGTCGTAAAGAACATAAGAAAAAAGATACTAATGAAAATAATTCATAAAGATTTAATAATTTCAAATTATACTTAATGTATAATTTGAAAAGAGGGTTAACATGAATAAGTTTCAAAATGCGCTGTATCGCTTTATGTCAGGTCGTTATGGATCGGATCAACTAAACAATTTTTTATTAATATTTGCATTAATTTTATTAATTTTAAATCTTTTTGTAATTCGCAATCCATATCTTGCAACAATTATTTGGATAATTTTAATTATTAATATTTTTAGGACCTATTCTCGTAATATTTATAAAAGGCGAGCTGAAAATGATAAATTTTTATCTTTAATCCAGCCTGTCAAAAAAAGAATTAATATTATTAAAAGTAATAAAAACGATAAAATGCATAAATATTTTCTATGTCCTAACTGCAAGCAAACTGTTAGAGTGCCACGTGGTCGGGGACAAATTACAATTACCTGTCCTAAATGTAAACAAAAATTTGATAAAAAAAGTTAAAAGGAAGAAACTATTTTGTTTCTTCCTTTATTCGTTTTAAATGTTTAATAATTATGAGTGCTAATTTTTCTAGCTCTTCCTGGTCATCAGGTTGAAACCGTGCAAAACAACGAGAATCTAAATCTAGAACGCCATACAAGCTATTATCTATAATCAACGGGATAACAAGTTCACTGTTTGTTGCGCTATCACAAGCAATATGACTAGGAAACTGATGAACATCAGGAACACAGTAAGTTTTAAGATTTGTTGCACAGGCACCGCATACACCTTTGTTAAAGGGGATGAGTGTACAAGCTGTTTTTCCTTGGAATGGACCTAAGATCAGCTGATTATCTTGGCAAAGGTAAAAACCAACCCAAGATATATCAGAAAAGACTTGTTTGATAAAGGCACTTGCATTGGATAATAAACTTATTTCATAATTAATATTTTCTAGTAATGCATCTAATTGTTGTTCTTTCATAAAAATCACCAAATTCATTATACATGATTTTTATGATATTTTGTTTAAAAAAATAATTTTGGTGAAAAATATAGATAGATAAGTTAAAGGAGAATAGATATGAAACGTATTTTAAAATCAATATGCTGTTTATTGTTATTATTTGCAATGAGTTTTTCGATTGTTGGATGTTCAAACAATGATGATACTAACAAAGATAGTAATAACAATACTACCACTAATGAATCAGATGAGGATAATGGATTAGAGGGAATTGATAGTAGAGTTAAAAATAAATTTAGTAGTGACTATAAAGTTAATCGTGATGATGTAAATGAAGCAGTAAATTATATTCGCGATAATATCGATGATGTTAAAGACAAAGAGGTTGCGAAAAAGCTTTACGAACATGGTAGTTATTTAGAAATGGCTGCAGATAAGGGAGAAGTTGACGATGATAATTCAATTAGAGATTTAGGGATCAGCACAAAAGAATACGCTGCAAAAGTTTATAATGCTAAAGATGGAGAAGTTGATGATATTATAGCTGATGCTAAAGTTCGATTTGATCAATTTAAAACCGATCTTGATAGTGGTGTGGATACTGCAGTTGATAAATTTATGGATTTCTTTAAATAAGGGCACAAATTGTGCTCTTTTTTAATTTAAAAAGTGATAGAATCTTGATTCTATCACAAATATTAATCTTGATTTAATAAATAGTAGGCAATGCTACTATAGACAGTTGTTCCTGTTAACAAAACATCTTCATTAAAGTCATATGTACAGTTATGAGGTGAAGCGACTAGATCAGTTGTCAATTTCATATAAGTGCCTATTCCGCCATGTGCTTGGACAGTGGCAATCATATAGGAAAAATCATCACTACCGTCTAGCGGGCTTAAATCCTCTTTGGCAACTTTAATATCACCTAAATGATCGATACAAATATGGCGAATTAAATCCATCATTTTTTTATCACAGTCAAGCGAATAAGCTTTGCCCATCTCGTTTATCTCTACAATGGTATCGTGCATTAATGCTGCTCCTCTAATAACATCCCGAGCATAAACTTCCATATAATTATTCAATTCTGTAGTGGCACCACGTACTTCGATTTCTAATTTAGCTGTTTCTGGGACTACATTTCTTCCTGTTCCTGCTCTAATTGTACCAACATTGATACGGGTACAACCATCACTATTACGTGGAATTGAATGAAGATTTAGGATACATGAAGCAGCAGATAATAAGGCGTTTTTGCCGAATTGTGGCATTCCTGCAGCATGAGAAGAAACACCATGATAGGTTACGTCAAGTTTTGTTGTTGCAAATGTTTCGTTCATTCCCAAATAAATATCATAATCTTCCCCTTCGACCTGCTGCCAAATATGACCCGCAAAAATATAATCAACGTCATCAAGAATTCCGCTTAAAGCAATACTTTTAGCGCCACGTACACCTTCTTCAGCAGGCTGAAAAATTAATTTGATTGTTCCATGTAGTTGTTCCTTTATTTGTGCTAGTATTTTGGCCACAGTTAATCCCATGGCAGTATGACCGTCATGACCACAAGCATGCATAGCACCAGGATTACAAGAAATAAAGCCATTTTTACCAGGATTATGATCTGCTGAATCATCTTCAGTAATGCTAAGAGCATCTATATCAAAACGAATTGCTACAACAGGTCCAATTCCGTTGTGCATTACTCCAACGACCCCGGTAAAACCATTCTTTACTTTTTCTATGTAATAGGGGTCGGCTCCTTGAAGGAGGGCACGATTGTAATTTAAAGTTAATAGGCGTTTACTTGGTAATCCCATCCGGAACTCTTCACGCATAACTTCCTTGCCAACTGAGACTTGGTACCCTAAACTATCAAGTCTACGGGCTACTAGTGAAGCAGTTCGCATTTCTAACCAGCCGCGCTCAGCATATTTATGAAAATCACGTCGAGTTTGAATTGTTTCTTGGTGGTATTGTTGTGCCAATAATTTTATTTTATTATACATAATATACCTTCTTCCTTTATTCTATTCTATCAATATTTATGTTATTTTGGCAACAATAAAGGCTAAGGAAAATCCTTAACCTTTTGACAATCTCTTTTTTCGACGTTTTTCAAGAAATTCTTTAAATATTTTTATATATTTAAATAGTTCAGCAGACAAGTCAACAATAATTGATGAAAACGCAATTAATCCTAATAGTATCATTAGCCAGTTAAATGAAACGCCTGTTAATTCTAAAATTGACTGCCCGATCATCATTGAAATATAGTAACAAAATTGAGTTGAATAAATAATAAACTTGCGATATTTAGTTAGTGGTCTATATATCTTTAAAAGAGCTATTGTATAATTCCATCCTGTAAATAAAACACAGACAGTTGAAAGCATGTTAGGATCATAATTCAAAGCAAGACCAATATTTGTAATTAAAGTAGCTCCTATGGCAATTGTAAAAGCAGAAGGGAAAGACTTTTCTAAAACGGTTTCTAAAAAATTTCCTTCAACTCGTGCAAAGTTAGCTTCATATGTCAAGAAGAAAGTTGGTATTCCTACACCACATGCGCTGATAAGTGATAATTGTATTGGCTCAAAAGGGTAGGCTTGACCAAAAAAGATAGTTGAAATAGCTATGAGAGCAGAAAATATAGTTTTAATCAAAAACATAGATGCTGACATCGTAATATTATTAATAACACGCCGTCCTTCATCAACGATATGAGGCATTGCATCAAAATTGTTATCAAGCAAAACTAGATTTGCTGCATTTTTAGCTGCATCACTTCCTGATGCCATTGCAATAGAGCAATCTGCCTCTTTAAAAGCTAGAACATCATTGACTCCATCTCCAGTCATTGCAACAGTGTGACCCTGTTGTTTTAAGGCAACGACCATAGCCTTTTTTTGTTGCGGAGTGACTCTCCCAAAGACCGAATATTTATTTAAAGCTTCTGCTATTTCTTCAGAAGTTGAAAGGGTAGTTGCATCAACATAATGGTGGGCATTATTCAATCCAGCTCGTTTCGCGATAGATGAAACTGTAATCGGATCATCACCAGAAATAACCTTTAAATCAACACCTTGCTCGTTAAAATAAGCTAATGTTTCTTTAGCGTCTTTCCTAATTACATCACTTAACACAATAATACCTAAAGGCTCTAAATCGACAGGCAAAGCTTCATTACTCATTACTTCATCAGTATGTGCCAAAACTAAAATACGATAGCCTTCACTAGCATAGTCAACACATTTTTCTTCCAATTCTTCATTTCCCTTTGGAAATAAAAACTGATAAGCTCCAATATAATATGTACCACGATTAAAATAGGAGGTACCACTATATTTTCGATCAGAACTAAAAGGGATAACAAAATATGGATTAAAATTAGTTTTTGTTTGATAATGCTCTTTTAATGCTTGAGCAGTGACATTAACATCTGTTAGAGAATGCATTAAGTTTCCAACGATTTCACTAATATCAACATTGCTCATTTTAACATCAAATTCAACTTTCATTGTTCCTTCAGTAATAGTCCCGGTTTTATCTAAGCATAAGACATCAACACGTGCCAAAGTTTCAATGCAAAATAATTCCTGAACTAAAGTATTCTGTTTTGCTAATCGTAAAACACTTAAGGTCAAAGCAACACTTGTAAGCAGCACTAAACCTTCTGGAATCATTCCTAGTATAGCAGCAACGGTACTAACGATTGAGTTGTTAAATGTTTGATTTCCATAAAAAAATTGCTTTAAAAATAATAGACCGCCAATCGGTAAAATAACGATGCTTACATATTTTAAAATTTTATTTAAACAACGATTTAATTCAGAATTATGTTTCTTTAAACGTTTTGCTTCCTGTGTAATCTGATTCATATAGTTATCATCCCCAACGTGAATAACTTTACAAATTCCTTTACCAGAGGTAATAAAGCTACCGGAATACAAAGTATCGCCATTTTGTTTTAAAACAGGATCTGATTCACCAGTGAGCAGTGATTCATTAGTCTCCATATGCCCATCAATTAAAATACTATCAGTTGGAATCTGGGCTCCTGTAGTTAAGACAATATAATCATCCAGAACGATCTGATCAATATCAATTTCTTTTAATTCATCATCACGAATAACTTCAACGTGTGAGGTAGTAAGAATAGATAGGCGATCTAACGTTCTTTTCGCTTTAATCTCTTGATATATTCCAGCGATCGTATTAATAATAATTACTAAAATAAATAGTGTATTTTTATATGAACCAACAAAAAGTACTAAGCCGAGTAAAGCAGCATTTAAAATATTAAAAAAAGTAATTGTATTATTTAAAAAAATCTGTTTATAAGATTTAGTGATTTTATTATCGACCGTGTTGATTTTACCATTACTTATACGCTGATTAACTTCAGCGGTTGATAAACCATGATAATCTTGATTATTTATTTTCATATAATTCTCCTCTTTAGAATATTTTAACTTAATTATAATGATTAAACAATAAGTTAAAATTAATCATCTCATTAATTTTACTTAAGAATATATTAAATGATTCTAAAGTTAATTGGACAACTTGTTATTGTATACAATTTGTCACAAAGATTGTATACAATCAAAAGAAGAAGTGTTATAATAAAACTACTTAAATTTATGGGGGTGCTTATATGAGTCAATTTATTGATGGTTTTATTGAAAAAGCAAAAGAAAGTAATAACAAGATAGATAATGAATTATATTCAAAATTTGATGTAAAAAAAGGATTACGGAACGAGGATGGTACTGGGGTATTAGTAGGCTTAACCAAGATTGCTGATGTTGTAGGGTATAAAAAAATTGATGGTAAGAAAGTTGACTGTGATGGGGAGCTTTATTATCGTGGAATCGCAGTATCAGACATTATCAATAAACGCGAACCGCATCAACGCTTTTTATTTGAAGAGACTTGTTTTCTGATCTTGTTTGGCTATTTGCCAAACAAAGAGGAATTAGAAAATTTTAAAAAGGAGCTATCTGAGCGTTATGAATTACCACCGCATTATTTGGAATCTAAAATTCTTGGGTTTCCATCTAAAAATTTAATGAATAAATTACAACAGGAAGTTTTGATGTTATATTCGTATGATGAGGATCCAGATAATATTAGTCCTTCATCAACAATGTACAAAGGATTGAATCTAATTGCTAAAATTCCTTCAATTGTTTGTTATGCATATCGTAGTAAAGTGCATTATTTTGACAAAGAAAGTTTATATATTCACCAAATTAGGCCAGATCTATCAATTGCAGAGAATATCTTATATTTATTGCGTGACCATAAACACTTCACACCTAAAGAAGCTGAAGTACTCGATATGTGCTTAGTTCTGCATGCTGATCATGGTGGTGGTAATAATTCAACGTTTACTAATGTTGTAATAAGTTCGACCGGAACAGATATTTATTCGAGTTTTGCTGGGGCAATTGGTTCTTTAAAAGGTCCTAAGCATGGTGGGGCAAATCTTGCTGTAATGAATCAAATGAAACTGATAATTAATGAAATTGGTCTAGATGCAAGTGATAAACAAATTAATGAGATCGTCGAAAGAATTTTAGATAAACAATACAATGATAATAGTGGATTGATTTATGGGATTGGTCATGCTGTATACACGGTTAGTGATCCGCGTTGTGTTATTTTAAGACAACAATGTAGCGAACTAGCTCTTGAAAAGGGGCGAGAAGCAGAATTTGATTTCTATTATCGTTTTGAACAGGCTGCTATTCAGGCAATAAAAAATCGTAAAGGAATTACTGTTTGTGCGAATGTCGACTTTTATAGCGGACTAATATATGATATGTTGTGTATTCCAACAGAACTATATACATTGATGTTCGTAGTTGGTCGAGCAGTTGGATGGTTAGCTCATAATATTGAAAATAAATTATATTCAGGACGGATTATTCGTCCCGCTGCTAAATATGTTGGAGAAACATATGAATATATACCTATGAATAAACGAAAATAAGAACATATCGATGTTCTTATTTTTATATTTATAAGAAAAAACTGGAGTGTCTCCAGTTTTATTTGATGTGACGAACCCAACCATATTTATCTTCTAAACGACCCCACTGGATCCCGGTTAAAGTATCATATAATTTTTGTGTCAAGTCACCAGTTTTAAAATCATTGATAATAACTTCTTCACCTTTATAATAAAGTTGACCGACAGGGGAAATTACAGCTGCTGTTCCAGTTCCAAATGCCTCTGTCAATTTACCATTGCGACCAGCTGCCATTAATTCATCGATACTTAATTCACGTTCTTCGACTTCATATCCCCAATCTTTAAGAATATGGATGATAGAATCACGAGTAACTCCTGGTAATACTGAACCTTCTAAAGGTGCTGTAACAACTTTACCATCAATTACAAACATTACATTCATTGTTCCTACTTCTTCGACATATTTGCGATGTACACCATCAAGCCAAAGAACTTGAGTATAACCATGAGATTCTGCTTTTACTTGAGCTGCAATACTGGCAGCGTAATTACCACCACATTTAGTGAATCCAGTGCCACCTTTAACGGCTCTTACATATTCATCTTCAACCCAAATTTTTACAGGATTTACACCTTCAGGATAGTAATTACCAACTGGTGATAAAATGATAATAAAAGTATAAGTTTTAGCAGGATGTACCCCAACACCAGCTTCACTTGCAAACATGAATGGACGAATATATAAAGAAGTATCTTTTGCAGTTGGAATCCAATCCTGTTCATATTTAACAATTGCTTCAACCGCTTCTACAAACATTTCTTCAGGTAATTCAGCCATGCAAATACGTCTATTTGAATTAATCATTCTTCGAGCATTCATTTCTGGTCTGAATAAAGTTATGTTACCGTTAGGATCACGATATGCTTTTAAACCTTCGAAAGTCTCTTGGGCATAGTGAAGTACCATTGTAGCAGGATCCATTGGAATTGGTGCGTATGGAACGATGCGTGCATCATGCCATCCTGTTCCTTCTGTATAGTCCATCATAAACATATGATCAGTAAAATAATTTCCAAAACCTAAATTATCTTGATTTGGTTTTTCTTTTAGAGTTTTCGCTCTTTCAATTTTGATTTCCATTATTAAACAACCCCCTTAATTTATTTATAAGTATACTCTCATTTAGCTAGTGATACAAGATAGAATTTATCTAATAAACTATGATAATGTAACTAATTATGTTCTTATCCTAAAAAAAGCAATTAGTTTGTTGGAAACGAAGATTATATGATAAGATATATAGTAGTATAAATATTTGCAGAAGTTAAAATTCTAAGGCCATTAATAGTTATGAATAGTAAATTATAAAGGAAGGAATAGTTATGTTGAAAATATTAATATGTTGTGGCGGAGGATTCTCTTCTAGTTATGTAACTGAGAGAATGAAAAAAGAAGTAGTTGAGAAAGGATTACAAGAAGAGGTTTATCTTGAATTTTATCCGTTTTCTCTTGTTAAAGAAAAAGAAGCTGATTTTGACATAATTATGTGCTGCCCTCACTTAAAAATTTATGTTGAACGTCTTTTACAGGAGACGACCATATCAGTTCCAATTTATCTGTTACCGCCTAAAATGTACGGTTTTATGCAATTAGAAGAAATAGTTGCAGATGCAAAAGATATAATTGAAATTTATCGGACGTTCCCTAATAATCCAGTTCATTTTCCTGGTGAAGAGAAATTATTACGGATTACTCGTGGTGTTGCATATCGAAATGTTAATAAAAAAAGATAGCTGTTTTAAATCTTCAATACAGCTATCTTTTTTTATTAATAATTTTCATATGTAAATTTTCCATAATATCAATTGATTTCTGTTCAAGAAGGGGGTCGTTGCTTGCAATTCCTAAACAATCAATAATGATAGATGCTTCGGGTAAGGCTGCTTTAATAATTATTGCATTAGATATTACACAGATATTTGAAACGACACCGACTAAAGTAATTTCATTGTATTGTTTATTTTTTAAATAATTACCTAATGCTAATGAGCCAAAAGTTTCTTTTATTATTTTTTTATCATTTTTTGCTAAATCATGGATTTTTCCATATAATTGCCATCCTTCAGTGTTTTCAAGACAATGCGCAACAGGAAGATTTTTTCCTTCTTGGGTAGTTAAATAATTTTTTTGATGAGTGTCATAAGTAAAAATAACATCATCGTTGTTATTATGGTATTCCTTGATAAGATCTGCAAGATAGTCTTCCAAGGCCACTGCTTCCTGGAATCCTAAACTACCATTTACAAAATCATTTTGATAATCAATCACTACTAGTAATTTTTTCATGTGAATCCTCCATACTTTTTAAAATATTTTATCATTATTGATTGACAATGTAAATATATGGATATATAATCATATTGTCATATGAATAAATATTCATACGAAAGGAGATAAGAAATGGATAAAGTAGTAAACGAAGCTATTGTTAATAAAGTTGCTGCAGCATTGCCGGAAGAGGAAATTCTTTATGATGTTGCTGAGTTGTTTAAAGTTTTTGGTGATTCAACTAGAATCAGAATTATTTGTGCTTTGTTTGAATCAGAAATGTGTGTATATGATTTAGCGGCGTGTTTAGATATGACACAGTCTGCTATTTCACACCAATTAAGAATTTTAAAGCAAGCAAACCTAGTTAAATTTAGGAGAGATGGGAAATTGATGTATTATTCACTTGATGATGAACACGTTAAGCAGATATTTGACGCTGGGTATAAACATGTAATTGAGTAAGGAGAGGGTATTTATGAAACTTAAGTATAGTTTGAAAGGTTTAGATTGTGCTAATTGTGCTCAAAAGGTTCAAGAGCGAGTTAGTAAACTTGAAAATGTTAGAGAGTGCAGTGTTGTGTTCGCAACGACAAAAATGTTTGTTGAAACAGATACTGATTTGTTTGATGAATCAAAAATTGTCGAAGCTGTTAAAAGCGTTGAACCGGATGTAGAAGTAATCAATTTATCAAAAAATGGTCAAGATTATAATGTTTCTAATAATCACGAAGAATGTAACGGTGAACATGATCACAAACATCATCATGATCACGAGAAATGTGGCTGCGGACACGAGCATGAACATCACCATGATCACAAGGAATGCAGCTGTGGACATGACCATGAGCATAATATTGAATCAGTTCAACATGGTGATTTAAAAGGTGCGATTAATATTAAAATCAGTGGATTGGATTGTGCAAATTGCGCTATGAAAGTTGAACAAGCAATTAATAAAATGAATGAAATCGATGAAGCAATGATTATTTTTTCTACTGAAACACTGAAAGTAAAACCTAAGACATCGATTGCTCAAAATGAATTATTGAAAAAACTACAAAAAGTAGTTGATCAAGTTGAAGACGATGTGACTTTGACATTAAAAGATGAAATTAAAGTAGTTGAAAAACCAAAATTATTTGTTCCTAAGGAACATCTTGGGTTAATTGGTGGAACCTTAGTTTATATTGCTGGTATTATAGCGGGCGAGTTTGATTATGCAGCAATTGTTTATGGAATTGCATATTTATTAGTAGGGTATAAAGTTATATTAAAAGCATTAAAGAATATCAGGCGTGGTGAGGTTTTTGATGAAAATTTCTTAATGTGTATTGCAACGATTGGAGCATTTTGTATCAGTGACTATAAAGAAGCTATTGCAGTTATGTTATTCTATTCTGTTGGAGAAATTTTTCAAGCATATGCAGTTAATAAAACAAGAACTTCAATTAGTTCATTAATGGATTTAAAAAGTGATTATGCTAATTTATTAGTGGGTGAGGAAATAAAAAAAGTTGCTCCAGAAGAAATTAAGATTGGTGACGAGATTATTGTTAAAGTTGGTGAAAAGGTACCTCTTGATGGAGTTGTACTTGAAGGTGCTAGTACTCTAGATACATCTAGTTTAACTGGTGAAACACTGCCGCGTAATGTTAACAAAGGTGACGAAGTATTAGCAGGCGTAGTTAATTTAACAGGAATTATTAATCTTAAAGTATCTCAGGTTTATGAAGATTCAACTGTTTCAAGAATTTTAGATTTAGTTGAAAATGCAGCTAGTAAAAAAGCTCCAATTGAACAATTTATTACACGCTTTGCAAGAATCTATACGCCAACTGTTGTATTTTTGGCTGTTGCACTTGCAATTGTTCCAATGCTGATTTTTAAAGATGCAGTATTTACAGATTGGTTATATCGGGCTTTAACTTTCTTAGTTGTCTCATGTCCATGTGCATTGGTTATTTCAATTCCATTGGGACTATATGCAGGATTAGGGAAAGCAAGTAAAGTTGGGGCATTAATCAAAGGCGGTAATTATCTTGAATTATTAAAGGATATTGATACTGTTGTGTTTGATAAAACTGGAACACTTACAGAAGGTAGCTTTGAAGTTGTAGAAATTAATGGTGCCGATGACTTATTGATGCTTGGAGCATATGGTGAAAGTATGTCAAATCATCCAATTGCTAAAAGTATTTTAAGAAAATATGGTCAAGAAATTGATCAAAAGCGAATTAGTGACTTTAAAGAGATAGCAGGTAAAGGTATTGAAGTTAAAATTGATGATAAAGTATATAATTTAGGTAATAAATCTTATATTGAAGGTTTAGGAATTACAGTCAATAATCCATCTACAGTAGGGACAGTAGTGCATATTGTTTGTCAAGGTAAATATTTAGGTAATATTGTTGTCGCAGATAAAATAAAAGAAACTACTATTGAAGGAATCAAACATCTGAAAAAATATGGTATTAAAAATACTGTAATGTTGACAGGGGATCGTAGCGAAGTAGCCGAAGATATTGCTAAAAAAATTGGAATTGACACAGTTTATAGTGAGTTGTTGCCACAAGATAAAGTAATTCAAGTAGAAACTCTAATCAATCAGGGAGCAAAATTATCATTTGTCGGTGATGGTATTAATGATGCACCAGTTCTAGCTCGAGCTGATTTAGGAATTGCTATGGGTGGTGTTGGAAGTGATGCCGCTATTGAAGCAGCTGATATTGTATTGATGAATGATGATATTGTTACGATTGGTGAAGCAATCAGTATTTCACAAAAAACAAATAAAATTCTAAAACAAAATGTGACTTTTACATTGATTATTAAAATTGGAGTCTTATTATTAACAATGTTTGGATACGCCAATATGTGGATGGGTGTGTTTGCTGATGTTGGAGTAACATTGATTGCAATCTTAAATTCAATGAGAATATTACGATAATTGATTAGGACTGGTTAGCCGGTCCTAATTTTCTTTAATTTAAAGTTAGAGTCTATAAACTTTATTTGATATGGTGTATAATTTAGCGCGGAGGATATTTATGGAGAAGGTAATTATATTAGGAACAGGAAATGCAGGTGTAAAAAATTGTTATAATACTTGCTTTGCTTTGAAAAATAAAAATGAATATTTATTGGTTGATGCCGGCGGTGGAAATGGTATTTTAAAGCAGCTTGAACTGGCAAAGATCGAATTATCCCAAATAACAAATATGATTGTTACGCATAGCCACACTGATCATGTATTGGGAGTAGTATGGATTTTTAGAATGGTTGCAACCAAAATCAAAAGTGGTGAATATGACGGTAACTTCAACATATACTGTCATGATGAATTGGTTTCTACAATAAAAACAATTATCAAACTAACAGTACAAGAGAGGCTCTATAATTTAATTGATGAGCGTATATTTATTAATGAAGTACAAGATGGACAAAAAATCACAATTTGTGAACATCTTGTGACTTTCTTTGATATTTACTCAACAAAAGCAAAACAATTTGGTTTTTCGATTGAATTAGATGATGGAAAATTGACATGTTTAGGTGATGAGCCATTCAATGAATTATGTTATCAATATGCTGTTGATTCAAAATGGTTATTAAGTGAAGCTTTTTGTTTATATCAAGAACGTGATTTTTTTAAGCCATACGAAAAGCATCATTCAACAGTAAGAGAAGCTAGCGAACTAGCACAAACATTAAATATCAAGAATTTGATTTTATATCATACTGAGGAAAAAAATCTTAGTCATCGTAAAAAATTGTACACTGATGAAGCAAAGCAATATTTTAATGGAAATATCTTTGTGCCTGATGATCTGGAAGAATATAGGTTGTAGGAGGAGTAACATGACACTAGATAAATTAATTCCAGGAATGAGTGGGAAAGTTACGATTGTTCACGGAGAGGGCTTATTGCGTCGTCGTTTGTTGGAAATGGGATTGACTCCAAAAACAGTTGTAAAAGTTCGCAAGATTGCACCGATGGGTGATCCTATTGAACTTTATTTACGAAGTTATGTTTTAACGATTCGTAAAGATGATGCAGCGATGATTGAAGTAGAGGTGATTAGTGATGCCAACTAAAACAATAGCTTTAATTGGAAATCAGAATTGTGGTAAAACAACTCTTTTTAATGCTTTAACTGGTTCGAATCAGCATGTTGGTAATTTTCCAGGTGTAACAGTTGAACAAAAATCTGGAACTATTAAAAAACATCCATCGATTAAATTAGTTGATTTGCCAGGAATATATTCATTAACACCATATACAATGGAAGAAATCGTCTCAACTGATTTTTTGATTAAAGAAAAACCATCAATGATAATAAATATTATCGATGCGACTAGTATTGAACGGAATTTGTATTTAACAATGCAGCTTTTAGAATTAAATATTCCAATGATTTTGGCGCTGAATATGATGGATGAGGTTATTAGTAGTGGTAATAGCATTGATGTAGAAGGATTACAACAGGCGTTAGGAATACGGGTTATTCCGTTATCAGCAAGTAAAAATGAGGGAATTGAAGAATTGATCGAGGCTATTGAAACAACTCTAAAAGAAAATAACTGTTCACATTTAGATCTTTGTTCAGGTGAGATTCACAAAGCGATACATTCAATAACCCATTTGATTGAAGATAATGCAGTTAAGGCAAAACTACCAAAACGTTTTGCCGTTACAAAAATTATTGAGGGTGATAAAGATATTATCAGGCAATTACATCTTGATGTTCAGCAACTTCATATTATTAAACATATTATTGAGGATATGGAAGAAAAGGAAGGCTTGGATAAAGATGCGGCCTTAGTGGATATGCGCTATCAAGTAATTGAAAATATCACACGACAAACTGTTTTTAAAGAGCAAGAAACTGCGGGTCAAGTACGTTCTGAAAAAATAGATTCTATTTTAACTCATAAATATTTTGGAATACCAATCTTCATTGTCGTTATGCTAATGATTTTCTTTCTGACCTTTAATGTTATTGGTGCACCGTTACAGTCATTAATGGAAATAGCAGTTGATTTTATCGGGAGTACGATTATTACATTTTTAACTAATCATCAAGTTGCACCTTGGCTAATTTCGCTACTGCGAGATGGAGTAATTGCTGGAGTTGGAAGTGTTTTATCATTCTTGCCGTTAATTGTTGTATTATTCTTTTTTCTATCGATGTTAGAGGATAGCGGATATATGGCACGGGTAGCTTTTGTAATGGATAAGCTGTTAAGAAAAATAGGTTTATCTGGTAAATCTTTTGTTCCGATGTTAATTGGATTTGGGTGTTCTGTACCTGCAATTATGGCTTCACGAACATTATCGTCTCAACGTGATCGTAAAATGACAATTATTGTGACACCATTTATGTCATGCAGTGCTAAATTGCCAATATATGGGATGATAATTGCAGCTTTTTTTAGTACGAAAGCCCCACTGGTGATGATTACTATATATTGTATTGGAATTTTAGTTGCAATTTTTTCTGCATTATTATTAAAAGCGACAATTTTCCCTGGTGATCCAATTCCTTTTGTAATGGAATTACCAAGTTACCGAATCCCAACAGCTAAAAATGTGATTATGCATATGTGGGAGAAAGCAAAGGATTTTTTAAAAAAAGCTTTTACAATTATTTTTATTGCATCTTTATTAATTTGGTTTTTACAAAGCTTTAATTTTCGTTTTGAAATGGTCACTGATAGTTCAAAAAGTATTTTAGCTTACATCGGAAATAAACTATCATTTATTTTTGCACCTTTAGGATTTTCTGATTGGCGCTTATCGACATCTTTGATTACTGGAATAACAGCAAAAGAATCGGTTGTCTCAACCTTATCTGTCCTTACTAATTCAAGTAGCCCGGATGCTTTATATCATGCTTTGAATACTTTACTTACACCAGCAAGTGCATTTGCTTTTTTAACCTTTACAGTATTATATATGCCTTGTGTGGCTGCTTTTGCGGCAACAAAACGAGAACTTGGTTCTTGGCTACAGGCAATCTTGACAGCAGGTTATCAAACAGGA
Organism: Erysipelatoclostridium sp. MSK.23.31; assembly: GCF_019125875.1. Lineage (NCBI taxonomy): Bacteria > Bacillati > Bacillota > Erysipelotrichia > Erysipelotrichales > Coprobacillaceae > Thomasclavelia > Erysipelatoclostridium sp. MSK.23.31. The sequence goes on from NZ_JAHOCB010000020.1 coordinate 61,819, forward strand.
ATTGCTTACGTAGTTGCTTTTATTGTTTATCATTTAGCTTTATTGATTTCTTGATTGACAAATAATATAATTATAAATAGATAACCAATGAAAGGACTTACATTATGGATAAAAATTTAGGAACTATTATTAAAATTAAACAAGATGGGATGATCAAAGCGTTTGAACAAAATAATATGCAAATTACTTTTGTTGATAACTTTGAACAATTACATAATTATTTAAAAAAATATTTATGTAATCACAAAACAGTTGCCTTAGGTGGTTCGATGACTTTATTTGAAACAGGAGTAATTGATTTAATTCATCAATCTGATGTTTTATTGCATGATCGCTATCAAGAGGGATTAGAGCGAGAACAAATGCAGGAAATATTCAGAAAAGCTTTTACTAGCGATTTATTTATAACGAGCACAAATGCTCTAACTACAAATGGATGTTTATACAATGTTGATGGAAATGGAAATCGTGTTGCAGCTATGATCTATGGTCCAAAAGAAGTTATTGTAATCGCTGGGAAAAATAAGATTTTTGATAGTGAAGAAGAAGCAATCAATCACATTAAATCAATTAGTGCTCCCGCAAATGCTGTTCGTTTAAATAAAAAAACACCATGTACTAAAACAGGGACATGTATGAATTGTTTATCAGCAGATAGAATATGCAGCAGCTATGTCAAATTGGGGTATCAAGGTAACATTAATCGAATTAAGATCGTTATTGTTGATCAAGATTTAGGTTATTAAGATGAAGAGTGGAATTTTATTTCCTTTATCAAGTTTTCCTTCAAAACATGGGATTGGTGATTTAGGAAAAGAAGCTTATAAGGTCATTGACCAGCTTGCTGCAAATAAAGGTCAATATCTTCAAATTTTGCCATTTCATCCTTCTACTCAAGCTAATTCACCATATCGTGCGGTAAGTACATATGCCGGAGATGAAATCTATATTAATTTAAACAGTTTAGTCGAAAATGGGCTGTTAGATGAAGTACCTGAATATTATTCTGAAACATCAAATGTTGATTATGACAAAATCAGAAAATTTAAGCATAAATATTTATTATTGGCATATAACAATTTTAAGGGCAATGATCAGTACGATCGTTTTTTAACTAAATGCCCTTGGGTTTTTGATTATGCTCTCTACTGTACGTTTGCTTCAATTAATAAAAGTTATGATTGGGCATCATGGCCGACTGAATTTAAAGATTATCCTAAATATCATCAGGTAAATTTAACAAAATATACAGAGCAGATTGCTTACTATCAATTTGTTCAATTTATTTTTTATCATCAATGGTTTTCATTTAAAAAATATGCTAATGATAAAGGAATCAAAATTATTGGTGATATGCCATTTTATGTTGATCACGGTTCAGTCGAAGTATGGTTGGATAATCAGTCATTTTTATTGGACGAAGCGGGTTATCCAACAAGTGTTGCTGGTGTTCCACCCGATTATTTTAGTCCTACTGGGCAATATTGGGGAAATCCTCTTTATGATTGGAAATATCTAAAATTTAATAAATTTAAATTTTGGACTGATCGAATTGGCTGGGCTAGTAAGATCTTCGATATTACTCGTATTGACCACTTTCGAGCATTTGATTCGTATTGGGATATTCCTGTTGATGCACCAACAGCGATTGAAGGAAGTTGGAAATATGCTCCCGGCTACGAACTATTTGATCAATTATATGCCTCTCTAGGAAGTATTGATTTAGTAGCAGAAGATCTAGGTTATCTGCGTCCTGAAGTTATTGAATTAAAAAATCATTATCATCTCAAAGGAATGAAAGTTTTTCAATTTATGTTAGATGATGGTTTTAATGATCTTGAACATTCATATTTTTATCCCGGAACTCATGATAACGAAACAATCAAAGGATGGAGCGATAGCCTTAATGAAGAAGCATTGAATAAAATAAAGAAAATAGTTGATGAAAAACTGCCGCTAAATTTAGCAATTATTAAATTCTGCTTACATTCCAATGCCAGTGATGTAATTGTTCCAGTTTGGGATTTGCTGGAAGTAGATAATGAACAACGGTTTAATATTCCGGGAGAAGTTAATGATACCAATTGGACTTATCGTGTATCAAACATGAGCTTAGTTGAGAAAGCTTTTAAATTATTTAATAAACTAAAAAGTGAGGATTAAAATGAGTTATAAAAAAATAGATGTCAATGAATTAAGTTTAAATCCGTTTAAAACAATCGGAAAAGATTGGCTTTTAATTAGTGCTGTCAAAGATGGAAAAATAAATACAATGACTGCCTCTTGGGGTAGCGTTGGAGTGATCTGGAATAAAAATGTTGTGACTGTGTATATTAGACCACAGCGATATACTAAGGAATTTGTAGATAGTGCAGATTATTTCACGTTAACTTTTTTTGATGGCTATAAAAAAGAATTAGGGGTTCTAGGTTCAAAATCTGGACGTGACAGTGATAAAATAAGAGAAGTTGGTTTTAATGTTGAGATGATTAATGAACAGCCTTTATTCAAACAAGGCACAATGGGAATGGTTTGTAAAAAATTATATCGGGGTAAAATTGAACCAACAGGGTTCATTGATGTTTCTCTAGATGTGAAAAATTATCCAGATCATGATTATCATTATATTTATATTGGTGAAATAGAAAGTATTTATGTAAACGAAAAAGATTAATCTTTTTCGTTTATTTTTGCATATTAAGGACATACTTTAATTGGTGAGAATATGCAGATATTAGAATATATAGTTGTCCCTGTTATATCATTAGCAGTTCTATTTGGAATAACAAAAATGATGGGATATCGACAAGTTAGCCAATTAAATATGTATGATTATATAAATGGAATTACAATTGGGAGTATTGCCAGTGAGCTAGTCATGGGTGGGTTTGATAATATGTTAAAGCCGCTTATTGCTATGATCGTATATACAATTGTAATAATTATCCTTTCCAAACTAGCAAGTACTTCTTTAACGATGAGAAATATTATTGACGGGCATCCGGTAGTTTTATTTGAAAATGATCAAATATATAATGAAGAATTGGAAAAGGCTAAACTTGATGTTGATGAATTTTTAATGCAATGTCGAATAGGGGGCTACTTTGATTTAAATGAATTACAGATGGTTGTATTAGAAACAAATGGAAGCTTAAGTTTTTTTCCAAAAGAAAAATATCGTCCTACTGTGGTCAATGATTTAAATATTAAAATTAACAAAGTTAATCCGCCGACTTTATTAGTTAAAGAAGGAACGATTTTTCATGAAAATTTAAAATCAATTAATCATGATGTTGATTGGCTTGAGCGGGAACTAAATGTTTTAGGAGTACCGTTATCAGATATTATTTTAATGTATCAAGAGGATAATAGTAATCTAGGTGTATACACTATTAATGAAATTGAAAAAAAATTTAATTAATACGTGAGTTGAAATTTAGACAACAAATAGGAAGTATTATTACTTCCTATTTGTTATTTTTTCGATATTTATCATAAATGATTTTCAAACCTTTAAAGGTTAAATCAGGGTCGTATATATCAATTAAATCGGTTTCATTAAAAATAATCCGACCTAGTCCACCAGTAGAAATAACTTTAAGTTTCTCATTATACTCGGCTTTAATTTCACGAATAATATTTTCAGTTAATCCAATATATCCATAGATTATTCCAGCTTGCATACTAGATACAGTATTTTTGGCGATTACACTTTTAGGTTTTTTGATTTCAATTTCTGGTAATTTTGCTGCCTGACTAGATAGCGCATTAATACTAATGCCAATCCCGGGAGCTGTTGCACCGCCTAAAAAATCACCATCTTTACTTATTACATCAAAAGTAGTCGCAGTTCCAAAATCGATTACAAGGCAAGGGCCACCGTGAATGTAATATGCTCCAGCAGCATCAACCAGGCGATCGGCTCCTAATTCTTTAGGATTATCGATTTTAATTCGGATTCCTGTTTTAATGCCAGGACCAACAATAATCGGCTCTTTATTAAAATATTTTTTAATCGAATTAGTAAATGAATACATAATTTTAGGTACAACTGAGGCAATAATAATGTCTTCAATTTCATCAACTAATATGCTAGATGCCTGCAAGAAACTTAGCAGCATAAATCCATATTCATCAGAAGTCCGTTCTAATTTTGTTGTTAGACGATAATTGTCAATAATTTCATCTTTATCAACTAATCCCATCGTAATATTTGTATTTCCAATATCAATTACAATTAACATGAATGACTCTCCTTGATTTTTATTAATTTTTTTAAGATTAAATCACTTAATTCATCTTTAGACATAAGTTCAATTGATTGTACGTCATTTTTACTAATAAAAGTGACTTTATTAGTATCTTTTTTGAAACCAGCACCATTTTCATTTAAATTATTAGCAACTAATAAATCACAATTTTTACGTTTGAATTTATCCTTAGCATTTTCAATTAGATTTTGTGTTTCCATTGCAAAACCGCAAATTGTTTGAGTTGTTTTATGAGCGCCTAAATAAGTAAGAATATCATCATTTTTAACCATCTCCAAAATTAATGAATCTTCATGCTTTTTTATTTTATTAGTAGCAATTTCTTTGACCCGATAATCACCTACAGCAGCGGCTTTAATGATATAATCTTGTTTTTCATAACTTTCTTTGACGGCTTCAAACATAGCACGGGCAGATTTAATATTGATTACTTCAACTCCATACGGAACCCTTAAATCTGTCGGACCACTAATCAGAGTTACTTTAGCACCTAATTGATAGGCGCGTTTTGCCAATGCATAACCCATTTTTCCGCTTGAATGATTAGTGATGTAACGAACGGGATCAATCGCTTCTTGAGTTGGACCGGCAGTTACTAAAACACGTTTATGTTTTAATGGCTTAGGACTTAAACAATATTCAACCATGTTAATAATATCATCAGTATCAGCTAATTTTCCACGGCCAACATCTCCGCAAGCAAGTAACCCGTAGCCAGGCTCAACAAATTTAATGCCATAAGTTTTGCATCTTTCAATATTACGTTGCGTTGCTAAATTGTCATACATATTAACATTCATTGCTGGTGCAATCAGCTTAGGACAAGTAGCAGCTAAAAAGGTTGAAGTAACAATATCATCGCAAACACCATTAGCAATTTTACCAATAATATTAGCTGTTGCAGGGACAATGATAAAACAGTCTGCCTTCTTTGCATAGCTGATATGTTTAATTTGATAACCTTGATCGTCAAAGTCATCGACCAGAACAGGTTTGTTGATTAAAGCACCAAGAGTTAGGGGACTGATAAATTTTGTTGCATTTTCAGTCATAATTACTTCAATATCATAATTTAATTTTTTTAAAGCTCGAACTAAATCACAAGTCTTATAAGCAGCAACACTGCCACTAATACCTACAATAATTGTTTTCATATTACTTCCTTTCTATCTTTGAACTATCTCAAATTTGATTAATAATTTAAAAACAATTCTAGTATCAATCATGCTTCATCACCATCTTTTATTCATTGGGAATGAGCTTGGATTAAATACTAGAATATATAATAATTAACTTTTCTATATTTCATTTTGCCTCCACTACCGTTCTTCCTAGATACAGTGTCAATCATGATTTATAAATGATTAATGATGAGCGATCATCACTAAATGATAAAGCCATTATATTACTTAATGAATAATAATTCAATCATTTAAATTGTACCTTTTGTCTGATTGGTGCTAAAATAATAAAAAAAGAAATGGAGTGAGTTGAATGAAAAAAGTCGCAGTATTATTTCATGATGGATTTGAAGAAGTTGAAGCTTTAAGTGTTGTAGATATTATGCGTCGAGCAAATGTAGAATGTACAATGGTAGGAATGGATAAATTAGAAGTCACTAGCTCTCATCAAATTAAAATTAAAATGGACCAAATCTATGATGGGTTAGATAACTATGATGCAGTTGTTATTCCTGGAGGAATGCCTGGGGCAAGTAATTTAAGAGATGATTCACGGGTTATTGATCTTGTTAAACAATTTAATCATGATGGTAAAATAATTGGAGCAATCTGTGCGGGACCGATTGTTTTACAGGAAGCAGATGTTATTAAAGGAAAAACCGTAACTTGTTATCCAGGTTTTGAAGAACAGTTAATTGGTTCTAATTATCAAGAAGCACTTGTCCAAAGAGATGAGAATATTATTACTGGAAAAGGACCAGCAGCAGCTCTAGCTTTTGGGTACACATTGCTAGAAGCACTTGGGTGTGATAGTAGTGTGATAAAAGAGGGAATGCAGTATACTTATTTAGAAAAAAATATTTAATCAAATTACTTTAAATGGTAAATGAATAGGATTATAATATTACTGTTAAATAAGGAGGAAAATGATATGGCTAAATTTGTATGTTCTGTATGTGGATATGTTTATGAAGGAGATGCAGCTC